>NZ_CP109994.1:3604256-3904611 GCF_025947065.1 Flavobacterium sp. N1736 | reverse complement strand
GGAAGTCATGGAGTTGCAGCTATATCTTCTAACGGATCTTTTACCTACAACCCAACAGCGGGTTATTCCGGTACAGATACTTTTACGTATACACTAACAAGTACCAACGGAAAAACAGATACTGCAACAGTAACCGTTACAATTTCGGCACCAATATATTTTATAAACAGTTCGGCTGCCACAAACGGAACGGGAACTTTATTAAGCCCTTTTAAATTAGTACAAAATGCAACCGGAATGGGGTCAAATCCTGTTTTTATTTACACAGGAGCTGCTAATAGTGGTACAACATTAGCCTTATCAGACAATCAAAAAGTAATTGGTCAGGGAGCAACAGCTAGTTTGGCAACGATATTAAATCTTACTGTTCCATCTTACAGTAATGTTTTACCAACAACTGGTGGTACAAATCCAACTTTTTCTTCGATTTCTCTTAAAGCAAATAATGATATTCAAGCAGTCATTTTATCTTCAGATATAACCGGGACAAGTGTTGGAAATTTAAAAGTAAGAAATGCTTCTATTACCGGAGGAAGTGCAATTGCAGTAAACATTAATGGAGGAAATTCTATAGATTGTATTTTTCAAAGTGTTTCTGCAAATGGCGGTGCAGGCGGAATAGTTATAAATAATATCCCGGGTTCTTTTCAGGTTACAGGAACTGGTACTACTGCAGGATCTGGAGGAACAATTCAAAATATTACCAATGGATTAATTGGTGCCAAATTTGCTTCATGTACAAATATTTCATTAAAAAACATGAATTTTACAAATGCCGGGCTTTTTGGAATTAAACTAGATGATGTAAATAATTTTGAATTAACGAATAGTGTTTTAAGTAATTGCGGAAACAATATTAACGGTTCAGAAACTGGTGGTATCTACGCAACAAATCTAACCGGAACTTCTACAATAACCAATACAAAAGTTAATGATTCATGGGGTCGCGGATTTTATGCCCATAATGATTACGGGACTTCTAATGTAACGGTAACAGGGTCTCAGTTTAAAAATGCTTTTGATAAAAATAATGGTGACAGTAATTTTATATTTGAAGGCTATGGAGCTTCAAATAATACTTTAGTTTTAAAAGGAAATGATTTTTCTAATGCAAAAAATTATGGTTTAGTACTAAATTTTGGCGGTTCCTCAACAAATACTGTTCAGGTTGGCGGAAATACTCTTGCTGACGGAAATATTATAAATGCAGCAGCAAGTCCCGGAAGTAATGGTTTATCACTTCAGGGAAATTCAGCAGCAATAGTTAATTATAATATCATAAACAATACTATAAAATCAAGTTTCACCGGTTCATTTACCTGTAATGTTGGAAATCAGGATACAGGAACTATGAATGGAAGAATAAATTTTAATACTATAGACGGTGGCGGAGCTGGATCTGTGTCTAATGGTATTTCTGTAGCGGCTTATGGAAATGCCAAACATATTACAGAAATATTAAATAATATCATTACCAATGTCAATAACTATGGTATTGTTTCTGAAGCTAATGATAATAATTTAGCGACTAGTAGTGCCAGAATGGATGCCACTATAAAAAATAATAATATTAATGTCGTTCCAAGTTCATATGCGCATGTTGGGGTAGTTTCTGTAGGAACAGTTGCAGGCTCTTCGCTAATAAGTGCTGCGAACATTGGTAATAATATAACTAATGCCACAGTTAATCTTGGTACAGCAACTTTTGATGTTTTGGCTTATGGCCCTTTAAATAAAGTAATATTACAAGGTGCAACTGCTCTTGCAGCTGGATCAGGCGACAGATCTGCAGCACTTACTGCTTTCTGGAATGCAAACAATTCGGCATCAACAAGAACTGCGAAAGATGAATTAGGCGGCGGAACAATTGTTTCAGGAACAGTTGCAACTCCTTCTAATGGATCAGCTTCAAAAATGGTACCTCAAAAAGAAACTGAAGAAACTACACCAATTGCAGAAAGCCAAAGTAATAACGAAATTACTAACATTACCAACAAATCTGCCGGAGGAAACAGCACTGCAAAAACAACATCAGGAGAAACAATTTCTGTTGGTCCATTTATTTTAGCCAGCGGAAAAAGTACTGTAATAACTTTCAGTGCAACAATAAATGCGGCTGCTTCATTGCCGGCAAATACATGTGCTGTTACGAATCAGGCAGCTGTAAGCGGAACTAATTTTGCGACTGTAAATTCAAATATTACAACAACGTCGATCAAACCCGGTAACGCAACCGTTACAACTACGACAGAAAATATTCCGTGCTTAGGCAGTACCGCAGTAACATTAAACGCTACTTGTCCGCTTGGTACAACAGCGACATGGTATACCGCATTAACCGGAGGCAGCAGTTTTGCAACAGGATCAACAGCAACAGCAACGCCTACAGCAAACAATACAACGTATTGTGTAGCCTGTGAAGCTGCATATTGTGCAAGCGACAGATTACTGGTAAAAACAGTTACAGGAACTCCATCGACATCATCTTCAGAAACGCAGGTTGCTTGTGATAGTTATTTTTGGGCGGTAGATGGAAACACCTATACAACTTCGGGAATCAAAACAAAAACAGTAGGATGCGATACCAAAACTTTAAACCTTACCATAACACCATCAACATCTTCTTCGGAAACGCAGGTTGCTTGTGGTAGTTATTTTTGGGCGGTAGATGGAAACACCTATACAACGTCGGGAATTAAAACAAAAACCGTAGGTTGTGATACCAAAACTCTAAACCTTACCATAACGCCATCAACATCTTCTTCGGAAACTCAGGTTGCTTGTGACAGTTATTTTTGGGCGGTAGATGGAAACACCTATACAACGTCGGGAATCAAAACAAAAACCGTAGGATGTGATACTAAAACTTTAAACCTTACCATAACACCATCAACATCATCTTCGGAAACTCAGGTTGCTTGCGACAGTTATTTTTGGGCGGTAGACGGAAACACCTATACAACTTCGGGAATTAAAACAAAAACCGTAGGATGCGATACCAAAACTCTAAACCTTACTATAACACCATCAACATCATCTTCGGAAACTCAGGTTGCTTGTGACAGTTATTATTGGGCAGTAGATGGTAAAACGTATACAACGTCGGGAATTAAAACAAAAACCACAGGCTGTGATACCAAAACTTTAAACCTTACCATAACACCATCAACTTCATCTTCGGAAACGCAGGTTGCTTGTGATAGTTATTTTTGGGCAGTAGACGGAAACACCTATACAACTTCGGGAATCAAAACAAAAACCGTAGGCTGTGATACCAAAACTTTAAACCTTACCATTACGCCTGCAACATCAGCTACTGAAACTCAAACTGCTTGTGGAAGTTATTATTGGCCATTAGCCGATGCAACTTATTCGACAACAGGAACATATTCTTATACTGTAGGATGCGATACCAAGACTTTAAACCTTACAATTACGCCAGAAACGTCAGCTACTGAAAAAATTGCAGCATGCGACAGCTATTACTGGGCAGTTAATGGTGTTACATACACCGTTTCCGGAACATATTCGTATGTAAATGGTTGTGATACTAAAATTTTAGATTTAACAATAAACAATTTATCAGCAATTGATAAAGCTGTAAGTTTAAATTCAGGAATACTAACATCAAATCATTTAGGGGCCACATATCAATGGTACAAATGCCCAAATACGTTGCTTTCAAACGAAACAAATCAGTCTTACACACCTTTAACGGCTGGCGACTATAAAGTTGAAATTACAGTTGGCGAATGTACAATTGCTTCCGATTGTGTTACAATAACAAGTTTGGCAGTTGGTCAATTCAAACCAAATGAATTTAAACTTTATCCTAATCCTAGCAATGGAATAATAAATATTGTTACTGCAAATGGAGGAAATTATAGCATAATAGATCAATCCGGAAAAATTATTCAATTGGTTCATTTAAATGAAAATACAATTAATACCATCAATATGGAGAATATATCAGAAGGAATTTATTTTATTAAAAGTGCTGGCGATTCCAAAATAAAAGCGGAAAAGTTCATCATAAAAAAATAATTTCTTTTTAAAGATTTTCAAAATCCCAAACTACAATTGTAGTTTGGGATTTTTTTTATATCTAAAAATTCTTATTTTTAGAGTCCCTAAATCAAATAAATATTAATACTATGAAAAACCTACTTTTATTAAGTATTGCATTTTTGTATCTCAAAAATCTAGTGTCACGCTTTTTCGAAATCCGGGCGATCATCGAATCACAATTAATGCATCTCAGCAATCAACTATTTCTGTAATTTCTCCTTCGGGAAGTATTACTAAAAAAGTAATTTTGAAATAATCCTAAAAATAAAAACTCCCAAACGACGATTGTTGTTTGGGAGTTTTTTTATTTCAAAAATTCCAATGCATTGGAATTTTGATTTTTTTTCTTGGAATTTAGTTCTAAAGTACCATCGTCAATTGAATTCTTTTTCTGTCTTCATCAACTTCCGTTACTTTCACATCAACGTGCTGGTGCAGTTTTACCACTTCGTTTACATCGCTTACAAAACCGGCTTTTAATTGTGAAATGTGAACCAAACCACTTTCTTTGATTCCGATATCAACAAAGCAGCCGAAATTGGTAATGTTATTCACAATTCCCGGTAAAATCATTCCGGTTCTCAAATCTTTGATAGATTTTACGTTCGCATCAAATTCAAAAACCTTAGCCGACTTTCTTGGATCTAATCCCGGCTTTTCAAGCTCTTTAATGATGTCTTTAAGTGTAAGTAAACCAATTTCGGGTGTAATATATTTTTCAGCCTTAATCAAAGCGGTTTTCTCTTTGTTTGCAATTAAGTCGTTTACCGAAAGATTTAAATCTTTCGCCATTTTCTCTACAACAGGATATGCTTCCGGATGTACTGCCGAATTATCCAGCGGATTTTTAGCATTCGAAATTCGAATAAAAGCCGCGCCTTGCTGATACGCCTTCTCGCCTAGGCGAGGCACTTTTTTTAGCTGTTTTCTATCTTCAAAAGGGCCATTTTCTGAACGATATTGTACAATGTTCTCTGCCAGCTTCTCTCCTATTCCGCTCACGTAACTTAGTAAATGTTTACTCGCCGTGTTGATATTGATTCCAACCGAGTTCACGCAGCGAATTACAGTGCTGTCTAATTCTTCTTTTAATTTGGTTTGATCAACATCGTGTTGATATTGTCCTACTCCAATTGCTTTTGGGTCAATTTTTACCAATTCGGCCAAAGGATCTGAAAGTCGTCTTCCAATAGAAACCGAACCACGAACGGTTACATCATAATTAGGAAATTCTTCACGCGCAATTTTTGAAGCCGAATATACCGAAGCTCCAGCCTCAGAAACAATAAAAACCTGAAGCGGTTTGTCGAACGCGATTTTTTTTATGAAAAATTCCGTTTCTCTCGAAGCCGTTCCATTTCCAATAGAAATCGCATCAATTTGATACGCATTTACCATAGAACGGATTTTTTTTATTGCCATTGCTTCCTCATTTTGAGGTGCATGCGGATAAATCGTTTCATTGTATAATAAATCGCCTTTTTCGTCCAGACAAACCACTTTACAACCGCTTCTAAATCCCGGATCAATGGCCAGAATTCGTTTTTCACCCAAAGGCGGCGCCAATAATAATTGCCCTAAATTGTTTGCAAAAACCTGAATGGAGTTTGCATCAGCTTTTGCTTTTGCTTCCTGCAAGGTTTCATTTCCAATTGCCGGATTCAATAATCGTTTATAACTATCTTCAATTGCTAATTGCAAATGTGCTGTTGTATTATTTTGTTTTTTAATGATTATTTCATCAATAACATCATAAGCTTCATCAATATCAACATCAACTTTCATCTTCACAAAACCTTCATTTTCTGCACGAAGCATTGCTAATAATCGATGTGAAGGCGCTTTTGTTAAAGGTTCTTCCCAATCAAAATACTGACTGAATTTTTGAGCTCCTTCTTCTTCGGCTTTCTTTTTTACAACTTTAGTTCCTATCGTTGCTTTTCGCTGAAATAGTCGTCGCAATTGTTTACGAACATAAATATTCTCATTAATCCATTCGGCTACAATATCTCTTGCGCCTTGCATTGCAGCTTCTTCATTAATAACATTTTCATTTAAATATTGCGTCGAAATAAAATCGACATCAACATCATTTTCAGATATGATAATTTTTGCCAAAGGTTCTAAGCCAAATTCGCGCGCCACATCTGCTTTTGTTTTTTTCTTCTTTTTGTATGGAAGATAAAAATCTTCAATTTCTTGTAAGTCAAAACTTTGCTCAATTTTTTGCTTCAATTCCGGCGTAAGCGATTTTTGTTCTTCAATAGATTTCAGAACTGCTTCTTTACGTTTTACAATCGTTTCGTAATCTTTTTGAAGCTTGGCAATTTGCTCAATCTGAACTTCATCAAGATTTCCGGTTGTATCTTTTCGGTAACGGGAAATGAACGGAATCGTACAATCTTCCTCTAATAATTTTACCGTGTTTTGAATGTTAATCGCTGCTGTTTGAACAGTCTTGGCAATGAATTGAATATTAGTCATATTTATAATATAATAATTTCTTACTTAGAAAATGATTCCGTTTTATCTTTAAAAACTATGTTTATAAAGTCGTCAATCACTTCGCTAAAATAATATCTTTGTTTTTAATTTTAAGCCAATGGAAGTTTTATTAGTATATTTTTTAATCATAAATCTTGTAACCTTTGTCGCAGCTGGATATGACAAATATTTGGCAATAAATAAAAAGCACAGAATTCCTGAAAATACTCTTTTTACTATGGCAGCTATTGGCGGAACAATTGGTTTATTGTTAGCAATGCTTCTGTTTAGACATAAAACGAGTAAATCTTCTTTTATTATAAAGTTTTCACTCATTTTTATATTTCAAATTGTATTGATTTATCTAAAATTAACTGATAAAATCTAAATAATTATCTTTGCTTATAACAGTAAAATCAGCTTCGGGATAAGCTTTGGCAAATGCGGTTGGAATTTTTACTTTTTTCTTTTCGTTCCATTTAAACTCAAATCCTTCCAGCTTATCTCCTATTTCTTCCAGCCAATCCAACTCTTGCTGATCATAAGTACGCCAAAAATAATTATTGGTTTTTATCTTTTTATAATGCTGTTTTTTTATCCTTTCTGCTGCCAAATAGTTCTCCCATAAATCACCAACATCATTTCTTAAATCTAAGGTGTTGAAATTATTTATAATCGCATTTCTAATTCCGTTATCATAAAAATACCATCGGCTTGATTTTACAATTTCCTTACGCAGATTTCGGCTAAAACCTTCTATTTTAAAGAGGATAAATACTTTTGAAAGTAAATCCAAATAGTTCGCAACCGTATTTTTTGAGAGTTGTAACTGATTCGCTAATTCTTGTATCGAAACTTCTTTTCCGAGTTGATAGGAAATCAAACGCAATAAATCATAGATTTTATCAGCATGTTTAATTCCTTCAAAAACCAAAATATCCTTTAATAAATAAGAATTGATAATTTCAAAAATATAATCTTTTTTTTCCTCCCAGGTTTCATATTGAATCAATTCCGGATATCCTCCAAAAAGAAGCCTTTCTTCCAAATTTTCAACCGTTTGTTTGTAATTTTCTTTTTCCGAAAATTCCATTTGAGCCAAAGGAAACAAGTAAATTGTATTTTTTCTACCTACTAATGGTTCACCAAGTTTATTACTTAAATCAAACATCGAAGATCCTGTGGCAATAATTTTAATTCCATCAATAGAATCTACAATCAATTTAAGGATTTGTCCAATCTCCGGAACATTTTGAGCTTCATCAATTACCAGTAAATCAATACCTGATAAAAGTCTTTTATAATTAGCAATAGAACGCTCCTTTAATAAATTTATATCATTAATATCTTCCCCGTTAAGTTGTAAATAACTTCCTGTTGAAATTGTTTTTAAATAATTTTTGATTAATTCTGTTTTACCAACACGTCGTGCTCCTAATAAAATAAGAACTTTATTAGGTAATATCTTTTTTTCAAACTCCTGAACTACGGCTCTTTTTAAATATGTTTTCATTCTATTAAAATCAGAATCAGAATACAAATATATCTAAAAAACGTTAATTCAGTCAGTACGTTGATCAAATTAACATTAATTCAGTCAGTACATTACTTCAATTAACGTTAATTTGGTGATTATATCAGGAATTTTATTCATAAACTAAAAAAGCCGGATGAATTTTTAAAAATTCGCCCGGCTTGTTATTTATATTGGTGCGAAGCACCCGATTTTTTTTGACTTTTTACTGACAAGCAATTTTATTCACTCTGTTTTGGTGTCTTCCACCTTCAAAAGCAGTTGCTAAAAACGTTTCAACAATTTCTACCGCTTGCGGAATCGATGTAAAACGCGCCGGAATACTTACAATATTAGCATCATTATGCAAACGTGTCAAATAAGCGATTTCTTTAGTCCAGCATAAACCAGCTCTTACTTTCGGGTGTTTGTTAACCGTCATTGCAATTCCGTTTCCGCTTCCGCAGATAACAATTCCAAAATCGGCTTTTCCTTCAGATACATCATTCGCCACCGGATGTCCAAAATCAGGATAATCAACAGAATCTTCAGAATCTGTTCCGTAATTTGTTACTTCATATCCTTTTGCTTTCAGCATTGTAACAATTGCTTTTTTATAATCCGGTCCTGCGTGGTCGTTTCCTATCGAAATTTTCATTTTAAATACTATTAAGTTGTGTTTTGCAAATTTACTCAATTAATAAATGTTTGCCACGAATTACATCAATTTTCACTAATTTTTTCTTTTTTAAAACTTTAAAAAACAATTTAACAAATCAGTATAATTGATGTACATTCGCGAAATTCTTAGCAAAAGAACCTTCTTTTACAACTAGCTTCATATCAAATCCTTAACACTTATCAACAATCTTGATATCTATATAAGAATCTGATTATCAATTAGAAATAAATAATCTTTTTGTTAAAATTTTAGAATGTTAATACTAAAACCTAATTCGTTGATATTCAGTTAACTTTAAATTAACATTATTTGTTGATAAGTTCAGATAGAATATTAGAAGTTTTTTTTGGTTGTGTCGAAAAAAAACCTAATCCAAAATTGGAATTAAAAATCCTAATAAAGTTTGATGAATTTTTAGAAAAGTTATCAATATCAAAAATGCCATTTTCAACAAAAATCAAGTTATCAAGTTATCTACAAAATGAACTCATTTTTGGTTGTCAACCGTTGTTAATTAAAATACAAAAAGTCTTATAAATTAATCACTTAACAAAATATAAGTATGTTGATAACTCCCGATAACTAAAGAAAACTTCATTTCAATACATTTAAAAATAAATTTATTCGACATATTAACAAGCTATAATAACCATCAAAAATTAATTAAATTTAAAATTTCTTTTTTGTTGTATTTAATATATGTTGACAACTTTAAAATTTGAAAAGAGAAAAAAAATTTTTAGAATGAAAAAAAAGAAACTCTTTTAAACGATTTGAAGTGGATTATTGAGATCGTCAAGAATTTGCTGAACTCTTTCGAAATCGTTGGGATGAATTCTAAGTTTGATTCCACCCAGAGCCGAAGTATACATGGGAACGACAGAAAGTGTCATTTCGTTTTCAAAATAATACGGAATTTCTTCCTGATCTAATAAGTGTTTCAGAACAACGGTTTCATGCTGATAATTGAAGATAGCGATGGTTTTAAAGCTTTCCATAAAGTGTCTTTTTATAAAGATACGAAATGAGCATTACTTAAATATGAGAATTACAAATGACTTTTGAAAACCAATAAAGATCTATTTTTGAAAGTTATATTTTTAATAATTTATTTGTTAAAATCTATAATCTGATATCTTATTTGTAATTTTAACTTTTTAAGAAAAGATATATGAGTAAGAAAATTAGAAAGCCGATAAAAAAAGAGAGCGATTTCTCGAGTAAAATAATGAAAATTTTATCGCAAAGCCCTAATAAAGCATTCAATTATAAACAGATAGGAGCAAAGCTTGAACTTGACGATACAAAAAGCAGAAATGAAATAATAAAAGATTTAAAAATTCTGGCTGCTGCAAAAAAAATTATAGAATCTGAACCCGGTAAATATTTAGTAAAAGCTGAAAGTCAGGATTATTACGAAGGAACAATTGATATGACGAGCAGAAAAACGGCATATTTTATTTGTCCGGATTTTTCAGAAGATGTTTTTATTCCAACCAATAATTTGAATCGTGCATTAGATAAAGACAAAGTAAAAGTTTACGTCTATAACAGAAGAAAAGGAAAAAGACCTGAAGGTGAAGTAATTGAAGTTATAGAAAGAAACAAAACTGAATTTGTTGGCGTAATAGATATTCAGGCAAATTTTGCTTTTGTATCTACCGCAAATCCTAAAATGTATACGGATATTTTTATTCCAAAAGATAAAATTGGAGAGGCAGAAAATGGTGATGTTGTTTTAGTTACTATTGAAGACTGGCCAAAAAGAGCTGATAGTCCGTTTGGATCTGTGATCAGAGTTTTAGGAAAACCCGGAGAACACAATACTGAGATTCATGCAATTCTGGCTGAATATGGTTTACCATCAGATTTTCCGGTAGAAGTAGAGGTTTTTGCTCAAAAAATAGATACCTCTATTCAGGAATCTGAGATTGCAAAACGTCGTGATATGCGTGATACGCTTACATTTACGATAGATCCAAAAGATGCAAAAGATTTTGATGATGCCTTGTCTTTCAAAAAGTTAGAGAACGGAAACTACGAAATTGGAATTCACATTGCCGATGTTTCGTATTATCTTGAAGAAGGAACAATCCTGGATGATGAAGCATATCAAAGAGCAACTTCGGTTTATTTAGTAGACAGAGTAGTGCCAATGCTTCCGGAAGTATTGTCTAATTTTGCATGTTCGTTACGTCCGCAGGAAGAGAAATATACATTTTCAGCGATATTTGAAGTTTCAGAAAATGCACAGGTTATTAATCAATGGTTTGGGAGAACAGTAATTTATTCTGATCAGCGATTTGCTTATGAAGAAGCACAATATATCATTGAAACCAAAGACAGTACAATTCCGGTTGATGTTTCAATTACCGGAGAATCGTATACAGTTTCTGATGAAATAACAAATGCAACTTTAAAATTAGATGAATTAGCTAAGATTCTAAGAAAGAAAAGAATGGCTAATGGTGCTATTTCATTTGATAAAGTAGAAGTAAAATTCAACTTAGATGCCGAAGGAGAACCAGAAGGAGTTTACTTTAAAGTCTCTAAAGATGCCAATCATTTGATCGAAGAATTCATGCTTTTGGCCAATAGAAAAGTGGCTGAATACATAGGAAAACAAAAGAAAACCTTTGTTTACAGGATTCACGATGAACCAAATGAAGATAAATTAATTGCGATGCAAACCGTAATTGCTAAATTTGGTTATAAAATAGATTTCCGTAACAAAGGCGATATTTCAAAGTCTTTGAATGCATTGATGGAAGAAGTAAACGGTAAAAAAGAACAAAACTTAATTGATACTCTTGCTATTAGAAGTATGAGTAAAGCCAAATATTCGACAGAAAACATTGGTCATTACGGTTTAGCTTTTGATTATTACAGTCATTTTACTTCGCCAATTCGTCGTTATCCCGATGTTATGGTACATCGTTTACTGCAATATTATCTGGATAATGGAGCTTCTGTAGATGATGAAGTTTATGAAACGAAATGTCTGCATTGTTCTAATATGGAAAGTTTAGCGACTAATGCTGAAAGAGATAGTATTAAATACATGCAGGTTAAATACATGCAGGATCACCAGGATGAAGAATTTCTTGGAGTTATTTCAGGAGTTACAGAATGGGGAATTTATGTTGAAATTGTTTCTAACAAATGTGAAGGAATGGTAAGAATCAGAGAAATAAAAGATGATTACTATACGTTCGATGAAAAACAATATGCTTTAGTTGGAGCGACTTCAAACAGTATATTGCAATTAGGAGATGAAATTTACGTTAAAGTAAAAAATGCTGATTTAGTTAAAAAACAACTGGATTTTCATTTTTTAAGAAGAGCAGAATAATTGTTGAATTTAAAAAATAAAGTGATGAAAAAGTTATTAGTAGGAGCTGCAATATTAATTGCACAAATGTCTTTTGCCCAGGTTACAAAAGAATTAGGAGATTTTGATTCGGTTAAAGTTTTCGATAAATTAAGTGTAAAATTAGTGCAGTCATCAGAAAATAAGATTGTTATAAAAGGAGCACGAGAAGCAGAAGTTGAAATTGTTAACAAGAAAGGTTTGTTAAAATTAAGAATGCCATTTCCTAAATTATTATCAGGAGATGATCTTGATATTACGGTTTATTATAAACATTTAGAATTAATTGATGTTAACGAAGGTGCTTATGTTTCTAGTAAAGATGCCATAAAAGCTACAGTTTTTAAAGTTAGTGCGCAGGAAGGTGGTAAAATTAATGTAGATTTGGATGTTGATAAACTAAATGTAAGTTCAGTTTCAGGCGGAGAAATCACTTTAACAGGTAAAGCTTCTAATCAGGATGCAAGTCTTGGAGCAGGTGGTTATTTGTTAGCAAGTAAATTAAGTACGTCTCAAACTAAAGTAAGCGTTTCTGCGGGAGGAAAAGCAGATGTGAATGCTTCTACTCTTGTTGATGCAAAAGTAAGCGCAGGAGGCTCTATTTACATTTATGGAAAACCAAAACAAATCAATCAGAAAACGGTTCTTGGCGGTAAGATTGAAGAGGTTAAATAACAAATTGTATTTGAATGATAAATGATATTTTAGCTGGACTGCCATGGGGACTTTTTTTAAGTTTTATGGTAGGTCCGGTATTTTTTATACTACTTGAAACCAGTATTACAAAAGGATTCAGAGCTGCTATAGTCTTTGATCTTGGTGTAGTATTAGGTGATATTTTTTTTATAGCAATTGCCTATTTAGGAAGTTACAGGCTAATTCAGAGTTTAAAAGATAAACCGGCACTTTTTATTTTTGGAGGAATCATTATGCTGGCTTACGGTATTATTTCTTTCGTAAGACTAAGAAATGAAGAAAAAATTGATGACGAAGAAATTGATCGCGATATTATAAAAAGAAATTATGGCAGTTTATTTATAAAAGGCTTTTTATTGAACGTTATTAACATAGGAGTTCTTGGTTTTTGGCTGGCTGTTATTATTTCAATCGGACCAAAATTAGAAATGCAAAACTCAAGAATGGTTACTTTTTTTACTTCTGTTATCATTACTTATTTGCTTGTAGATTGCATTAAAATACTATTAGCCAAACAATTAAAATCTAAAATGACACCAACTAATATCCTTAAAATCAAAAAAGCAATTAGTATTGTTTTAATGGTTTTTGGAGTAGTTTTAATAACGCAGGGATGGTTTCCAAAAGAAAAAGAAATGGTTAGAAATGCTTTTGAGAAGATTGAAAAGTAGTTGTTAATAACTCAAAAATATAAATTTAAACCTCTCAAAATGAGAGGTTTTTTTATGTCAATTTTGTTATTTCGACATAAGGAGAAATCACACAAGAAATTCCGCTTAGAACTTCGACAATCTTTGTCGATCAATTAGTGAGATTGCTTCGTTCCTCGCAAGGACAAAAATTAAGCATAAAAAAAAGAGACACATTTCTGTATCTCTTTTGGAGGCATCGTCCGGATTCGAACCGGAGTAGGAGCTTTTGCAGAGCCCAGCCTAGCCGCTCGGCCACGACGCCGTAGTTGAACGGATGGCAAAAGTAACTAAAATCTTTAAATTTCAAAAGATTAAAATGAAGTATTTTGAAAAATTAGTTTTTTAATTAAAAAAATTACTTTCTATTTTCAGTCATTTTTATAGTAACTGTTTCAACATCACCACCAATAGGAGGATTTATTTTAGAAACCCAAACTGTAGTTTTTTCTATACTTTCTATTTCAGCAAGAACGCGAATATTGATTCTTTGGGCTACATGCTCTAATAAATGCGAACGAATTGCCATTTCTTCAGTTACAATTTTGTTCAAATGTACATAATCAACCGTATCTGCAAGATGATCAGAATCTGCTGATTTTTGTAAATTAGTTTTAATTTTTAGATCGACAGTATAATCAGATCCTATTTTTCCTTCTTCGATTAAACATCCGTGGTACGAAAAAGTGCGAATGTTTTTTAATTTTATAACTCCCATTTTTATAACTCCCATTTTTATAATTTTAATCTTGTAATGTTTGGATCTTGGTAATTGGATATTACAGCTTGTACAGAAACTATTTTTTTGTTTTCATCAACTGTAAAATGGATTGTGTATGGAAATTTCTTTAAGGGTAAAGTACGAACAGTATCGTACTTTTCTTCAAAAAAAGGAAATGTCTTTAATGTTTCTATATATTCTTGATATTCATTAAAGAATTTTGTTCCCAAACCATTAGATAAAGATTCATAATATTCAGCAGTTTTATTTACTTCTAAATCAGCTCGTAGGAGAATAATTATTTCATACATTTATTTATTCCATTTATCGTTGAGTCTTTTTTTAGACTCTTCCCAACTAATATAGTCTTCTGGTTTAGCGTTTTTTATACGATCTAAAACCATTTCCTGCTGCCATAACGGAATTTCATTCGCTGTGTTTTCATCAATAGAAACATCTGGAACATGTTTAAAAAAACTAATAAAAGTTTCATAAAAATCATCTGGAATTGTAACAGTTAATTGTCTCATAACTTTCAATATTTAAGCATAAATACTAATAAATTAAGTTTAGGGTTTATTACGAAGTTTCTAAAGAAAACTGTAAACTGTAAACCGAAAACTGTAAACTTTTTTATCTTTGCTAAAATTACTATAAAATAATGGCATCAGAAGAGAAATCACTCAATTTTATTGAACAAATCATAGAAGAAGATCTAAAATCAGGTCTTTCTAAAACTAAACTTCATTTTCGTTTTCCACCAGAACCAAACGGTTATTTGCATATCGGACACGCGAGTTCTATTGCTCTAAATTTTGGTTTAGGTATTGATTATCAGTCACCTGTAAATTTACGTTTTGACGATACGAATCCTGAAAAAGAAGAACAGGAGTTTGTTGACGCCATTAAAAAAGATGTCGAATGGTTGGGTTATACCTGGGCAGAAGAACGTTATGCTTCTGATTATTTTCAACAATTGTATGATTGGGCAGTTTTATTAATTAAAAAAGATAAAGCTTATGTTGACAGTCAATCTTCTGAAGATATGGCGATTCAAAAAGGAACTCCGTCTACAACCGGAACAGATTCTCCATACAGAAATCGTTCTGTAGAAGAAAATTTAGATTTATTCGAAAGAATGAAAAACGGTGAATTTGAGGCTGGAACTCATATTCTTCGTGCAAAAATTGACATGAAATCTACCAATATGTTAATGCGTGATCCTATCATGTACAGGATTTTGCATAAACATCATCATAGAACAGGAGATAGCTGGAAAATTTATCCAATGTATGATTGGGCACACGGACAAAGTGATTATCTGGAAGAGATTTCACATTCATTTTGTACACTTGAATTTTTGCCACACCGCGAATTATACGATTGGTTTTTAGACCAGATTATTGATGAAAATCAGATACGTCCAAAGCAAAGAGAATTTGCCAGACGTAATCTTTCGCATACCGTTGTTAGTAAAAGAAAATTACAGCAACTTGTTAAAGAAAAGCACGTTAACGGTTGGGATGATCCAAGAATGTCAACGATTTCAGGGTTAAGAAGACGTGGTTATACAGCTGCATCTTTACGTAATTTTGCCAATACAACCGGAATTGCAAAACGTGATAATTTGATCAATGTTTCCGTTTTAGAATTCTGTATTCGTGAAGATTTGAACAAAATTGCACCACGTGTAATGGCTGTTTTAGATCCTGTAAAATTGGTAATTACAAATTATCCTGAAGGAAAAGAGGAGTGGTTGGAAGCTGAAAATAATCAGGAAGATGAGAACGCAGGTTTCAGAAAAGTACCTTTTTCCAGAGAATTATACATAGAAAGAGAAGACTTTTTAGAAGAAGCTCCGGCTAAATTTTTCCGTTTGACTTTAGGAAAAGAAGTACGTCTTAAAAATGCGTATATCATTAAAGGAGAAAGTGTTATAAAAGATTCAGAAGGAAATATTACAGAAATTCATGTAACGTATGATACTGATTCTTTAAGTGGAAGCGGGACCGAGGCAAGCCAAAGAAAAGTATCCGGAACATTGCATTGGGTTTCTATCCCGCATGCAGTTGAGGCAGAAGTTCGTATGTACGATCGTTTGTTTACAGATGAAGCGCCGGACAGTTATAAAGAGAAAAATTTCTTGGATTTTGTGAATCCAAATTCATTAGAAATTGTAAAAGGATTTGTTGAACCTAGTTTAGCAACAGCTCAAAATGAAGAGAAATTTCAGTTTCAACGTTTGGGTTATTTTACTGTTGATAAAGATTCAACTGCTTCAAAATTAGTATTTAACAAAACTGTTGGACTTAAAGATGCTTGGGAAGAAAAAGGCAAAAAAGAAGAAAACAGTATAAATAATTCTTTGAAGGAAATCAATAAATATTTTAAAGTTGAGAGTAAACCGGAACGTATTGCAATTGAAAGTGCGATAGGAGAGAGCATTAAAAATGTTTCTAGTTTTTCTTTATTACAAAATTCATTAAAAAAGAATATCAACAATAATAAAGCTTCATTGTTATTTGCTCAATTTATTTTGAAATATTCGAATTGGAAATCTACGGATTTTGAAGAAGACGATATTAAGAAATTATATACAATGTCTTTGAGAAGTGAATCAACTTATGTTCGATCAAAAGCACTTTTAAATTTAAGAGATTTAGAAAATGAAAGTTTGAGAAATCAATTTCAGGACGATATTTTGAAATCTTTTTCAAATCCACAAAAAAATGCTTCGGAAAGAGAAATTGAAATTCTAGCCGAAATGGTGAAGATATAAATAATCACAATCTATTGAAAAGCGCTTTTTATAAGCGCTTTTTTTATTATTTATTTTTTCTATCAAAATACTTAAATTTATAAATATTTTAGATTAAAAGTGACCTTCATAAATTAATTTTAAGCGAAAATTTTAGTTCTTCCAGCTCAATTATCATCTTTTTAAAATTGATTATTTAAAACGCTTTATTTTAGTTTTAGATGTAATTTTACTCCCGTTTTACGCTTATTAACAACGTTTTGTTTATAACTCTGGTTTCTTCTAATTTTAGAATATGAGCACAAAAATCGATTCAAAAATCAAAATTTGCATCAACTTTACGTATCAATTTATTTGATTAATTTTAAATAAACAGTTGATTATATTTATTATTTATTAAATCTATCGTATTTATTAAAATTATAGTTATTTTAGATAAAAAGTGACTTTCATAAATCATTTTTAAGACATTTTTTTAGTTCTTCTATCTCTTAACTCATATTTTAAATAATAGTTGATTTTTAAGCCTTATTTCACTTTTAACTATCATTTTTCTTAGTTTAACGGGTTATTAACATACAATTGTTTATAAAGTTGCTATTTTTAGCCTTATACCAAAAGTCAATAATGATTTTATAAAATTGAAATTTTCACTCAAGATTCAAAACAGAAATTATTCAAACTAAGAAAGACATTTTTTATTTGAATTGATTTCTATCTGATTTCTTAAAAAACAAATTTATGTTCTCATTTCAATTGTGATTTTTATTTTGATAATATTTCAGCGTAAAAGTATTTTTCAAAATGACACATAATTTCAAAATTCCATAAAATTAGCTTTGTGTAGTATTTCAATTTAAAATTTCATTACGATAATTTTTAATCACTTAAATTTAAATCTATGAAAATTTTATTTTTTACGCTATCTATTTTATTTGCCAACATTTCAATTTCTCAAACACATCAAATTACAAAACACAATGGGGAACAACTTGATGTTAATTTTATTAAAGCTGAAAATGATTTAGTTTACTATTCCTTAAACGGAAGTTCTGAAGAACATAAAATTAGCAAATATGCAGTTTCACAAATTACCAATAAACAAACAAATCAAACTCAAAAAATATCAAACAAAGTTATAATAGATTCGAAATCAGATTATAAAATGGTAACCGTTTTACCTCAGGAAAAAACAATAGGTTTAAAACAAGCGGCTGCTTTTAGTGGCGTTTCGACAAAAACAAAAGGAGAACCGCCAATTGCAAATAAAAATCATACTGCAATGAGAATCAAAACTCAATCAGCTTCAAGTGGTTATCCTTTTGTAAGCATCATTGAAAAAGATAGTAAATATCAGGCGGTAGCTTATATGTATTAATTTTAGTGTTAAATTTTTAGTAAATGTATTTTAATCAATTTTTTATATTTCAAAAAACTGTACCTTTAGTATTCATTTAAATTTTAATATTATGTCAAATAATTCAAATACAATTGCAGCTATTTTGGCTGGTGCTGCAGTAGGAGCAGCGATCGGAATTTTATTGGCTCCGGATAAAGGCTCAAATACAAGAGCTAAACTAAAAGAAGGTTTTGATGATGCAAAACACAATTTAAAAGATTCATTAGGAGCTACTTCTGATGTTCTTCGTGAAAAATTTGCCGGAGCGACTCAAAACCTTGACGGAACTTTAGATGAGTTACTTTCAAATGTTAGTCATAAAACGGAAGAAGTGATTACTTTTTTAGAATCAAAATTGGCAGATTTAAAAGCTCAAAACGCTAAACTTCAAAAATAATAATTCATAAAGCACAAAACCTGCTTCTTTTATAAGTCGGTTTTGTGCTTTTTTTTAACTTAAAATCTAATTATGGCTTTT
This sequence comes from Flavobacterium sp. N1736, assembly GCF_025947065.1. Lineage (NCBI taxonomy): Bacteria > Pseudomonadati > Bacteroidota > Flavobacteriia > Flavobacteriales > Flavobacteriaceae > Flavobacterium > Flavobacterium sp. N1736. The sequence goes on along the minus strand of NZ_CP109994.1, from coordinate 3,885,753 downwards.
GAAGAATTAAAAGAGAATACCGAAAATATTCAGGATCAGGCTAAAGTTTATCTCGAAAGTCATTTGGCTTATTACAAACTTTGGGGTTTTAAAGTTGCTATGAAATCCACAACTTTAATTTTAAAGTTTGCTTTAATCTTATTATGTTTTAGTATGGTTTTACTTTTTGGATCTGTAGCGGCAGCTTTTGCTTTTAGTGCAATATTCGGAAGTTATGCTTTAGGATTTTTAACAGTAGGAGGGATGTATCTTTTGGTCACTATTTTACTTTTCTTAATAAAAGATAAGATTGTTGAAGGTCCAATCTTAGAGAAATTTTCAGAAATATTTTTTAACGATTAATTTATGGAACCAAAAAAATACAGCTCGTACGCAGAGATCGAAAGAGATCTTGAGATTTTAAAATTGGAGAAAGAAATTAGTTATCAGAAATTGGTTTTAAGTTTTCAAAAAACAAAGGAAACTATTACACCTCAAAATATTGTTGGTGGATTATTTTCTTCCTATAAAGATTATTTTTCAAATTCATATGTAAGCATTATACAATCTATTTTACCTTATATTATTGGTTGGTTTATTAATAAAAAAAGAGGCAATTAAGCCTCTTTTTTATTTTATCTATTCTTTTGTTTCCGGTTGAATATCATCTTCGTAACCAGATTGTGGCTGAATTGGTTTTGGTTTTTCTATCTTTTTATTATTCTTTTTCATCATTTCACCAACCTGGTTTGAAGCCGTAAATGATGCGACCATATTATTCAACATATCACTTCCGGCTTGTGGAGAGTTTGGCAATAAAATTAAATTAGAATTTGCATCGGCTCCAATTGCCTGCAAAGTATCATAATGTTGCGTTACCACAATTAAGGCAGAAGCTTCTTGAGAATTGATTCCAACATTGTTTAAAACTTCAACACTTTCTACAAGACCTCTTGCAATTTCACGACGCTGATCTGCAATACCTTGTCCTTGTAAACGTTTACTTTCAGCTTCGGCTTTTGCTTTTGCAACGATTCTAATTCTTGAACTTTCAGCTTCAAATTCTGCAGCCGTTTTTTCTCTGTCGGCAGCATTAATTCTGTTCATTGCATTTTTTACCTGAATGTCCGGATCAATATCTGTTACTAAGGTATTGATAATATCATATCCGTAAGTTGTCATTGCTTCGTTCAATTCTCTTTTTACTGCAATTGCGATATCGTCTTTTCTCTCAAAAACATCATCCAATTTTAGTTTAGGAACTTCGGCACGAACGACATCAAATACATAAGCAGTAATTTGATCGTGTGGATATTCAAGTTTATAAAAAGCATCGTATACTTTTTCCTGAATAACTTTAAACTGAACCGAAACTTTCATTTTGATAAAAACGTTGTCTTTCGTTTTAGTTTCGATGATAACATCTAACTGTTGAATTTTAAGATTTACACGTCCGGCCAATCTATCAACTATTGGAATTTTTAGTTGTAATCCTGAATTTCTTACGCTATGGAATTTTCCAAATCTTTCAATTACAACAGAACTTTGTTGTTTTACAGTAAAGAAGGACGACATGAAAATAAAGAAAGCGAGGACTAAAATGATAATAAGTGCTGTACTCATAATGATATTAATTTAGATTTTATTAATTTTTTAAAATTACGAATTATATAATGACATTGATCTATATATTAATTTCTTTAGAAGATTTCATTTGTTAATTTTTATTCTATTTTTGATTCCAATTAAAACCAAAACCAAAATTTATGAAAAGAATACTTTTTAGTATTGCCTTACTTTCTTCTGTTTATTTATCAGCTCAAACTGTTATTGTTGATGAAAAGTTTGAAAAGAAAAATGAACCTACAGGATTTAGATATCTTCCTAACTCAAAAAAGCTTGTAATTTTTAAAGGAGAAACAGTACCGTTAGGTATTATGGATGGTGAAACCATTTTTTTCATGACAAAGTCTGCTTATAGTTTTGATGAAAACGGCAGTAAATCTACTTTGTTTGAAAATGAAAAATTAGCCAATTGTACATTCTCGGTAACTGAAAATTCTTTTAAAGCCTATGGAGGAGATAAAATATCAACTAAATCAGATCTAAAATATTACCTAAATAATGTTTATAATGGTAGTATTAAGAAAGACGATATTAAAAAGAGTGGCAATAATTATTTTGGAGTTGTAAATAGTAATAATCAATTTAAACAGAGAATAGGAGAGTCCTTAGGTAAACTTTTTTTTTACAGCCTTTTTTATAGTTCTTTTAATGATTTTTATGATTTGGGTTTTACAAATCAGAAAGGTAAGGACAAGATTAATTTTGAGAAAGATGAACTTTATTTAGAGGTTTTTGATTTAAAATCCAACCAAAAAAACAGAGTAAAATTAGAAACGCCAAAGTTAGATTTATTAAAAGGAAATTCATTAATAGAATCAACGGATGGAGTGACTTTTAGTTGCAGGCTAAAAGGAAATGATACTTTTGATATGGTGACAAAATCACTTTCAACAGAACAAAATGAAACTACTATTTATAAAACTACTTATGATATTCAAGGTAAGAAGATAAAGGATGTAGCGCTGAAATTAAATTTAAAGGACAACTTTTTTGTTTTATCTTCCTGTGGTAACGGTTATGTTGACAATTTTGTTTGGGATGTACAGGCAGTCAATAATTATTACGAAGATTCTAAGAATGGTGATATGTATGTTTATGGAATCTATACCAATAAGAAATCTAAAATTCATAAAGGTTTTGACCCTGTTGGATTTTATATTTTTAAGTTTGATAAAGACGGAAATAAAATATGGGAATCTATTAATCCACTCAAAGATAAATATTTTGAAGATGTATGTTGTAGTTTGAGCTTTAAGCTTAATTTATTTGTATACAATGGAAAACTTCTTTTTACTAATTCTGTAAATGAAGCTACTGAGTTTTCTAATTATGCTGTCATTGATAAATCTTCTGGTAATGTATTAAAAATGAATAGAGTAAATTATAATAATACGACAAGTTTTGCTAGAACCAGGGCGTTTATTAATAATACATACGACAAAGAAAGTTTGAAGAATAAAGCATTTTCACCTGTTTCATTTGTTGCGATGGATCTTAGTCCAACTATGGATAGCTATTTAAAAACAATTCCAAGTAAGGGAAATTCAGTTTATTTTGAAACTGTTTTTTCTGATCAGGGAATTTGGTTAATTGAAACTGATAACAAAGAATATTATAAAGTTCTCTTATTTAAAGACTAAAAAAAAGCTCCCAATTTGGGAGCTTTTTTGTTTTATAAAGTAGCAATTGCTTTTTGAATTCTTGAAATAGTTTCTTCTTTTCCTATAATTTCAACAATGTCAAATAGGTGAGGACCTTTTAAAGCACCAACCAAACTCAAACGGAAAGGCTGCATTACTTTACCCATTCCAATTTCATTTTTCGTTAACCAGTCTTTTACGATTGCTTCAATATTTGCTGAATCAAAACCATCAATATATTCAAGAGTCGAAATCAATTCCTGCATTAAAGCCGGTGTTTCTTCCTTCCAGTTTTTGCTTGCTTTTTCATCATAAGATGTTGGAGCCTGGAAAAAGAAATCTGTCAAATCCCAAAATTCAGAAACAAAGTGGGCACGTTCTTTAATCAATGAAACGATCCTTGTTACATCATATTTAGAAATATCAACGCCTTTTTCAACTAAAATAGAAGAGAAGCTTTCCGCTAAATCAGCGTCATTTTGTTTGATTAAATATTGATGATTGAACCATTTGTTTTTTTCCGGATCAAATTTAGCTCCGGATTTATGAACTCTGTTCAAGTCAAAAGATTCTACAAGTTCTTCTAAAGAAAATAATTCTTTATCAGTTCCATCATTCCAACCTAAGAGCGCAAGGAAATTTATAACTGCTTCCGGGAAAAATCCTTTTTCTCTGTAACCGGATGAAATGCCTTCTTCAGTTTTCCATTCTAATGGAAACACAGGAAATCCTAATTTATCTCCATCTCTTTTTGATAATTTTCCGTTTCCAACGGGCTTTAAAATCAAAGGTAAATGTGCAAATTCCGGAGCATCCCAACCAAAAGCTCTGTACAATAAAACGTGAAGCGGCATTGATGGCAACCATTCTTCACCACGAATTACGTGTGAAGTTTCCATCAAGTGATCATCAACAATATTGGCTAAATGATACGTTGGCATTCCGTCACTTTTAAATAAAACTTTATCGTCAAGTAAACTAGTTTCGAATTTTACGTCACCACGAATAATATCTTTTAAATGCAAAGTTTCGTCAACCGGAGTTTTAAAACGAATCACATAATGTTCTCCATTTGCAATTCTTTTAGCAACTTCTTCAGCAGAAAGTACCAAAGATGTATCTAACTTTTCACGAATGGTATGATTGTAAATAAATGTTTTTCCTTCAGCTTCTTGTTCTTTTCTTAAAGCATCAAGAGCTTCAGGAGTATCAAAAGCATAATATGCCCAACCAGAATTGATCAATTGATCGGCATATTTTTGGTATAAATCTTTACGATCGCTTTGTCTGTACGGACCAAATTTTTCATTTTTTCCAACGGTTTCTTCAGGAGCAATTCCTAACCATTCTAATGCTTCCATAATATAAGCTTCGGCACCGGGAACAAAACGAGTTTGATCTGTATCTTCAATTCTTAAATAAAAAACACCATTGTTTTTTTTGGCAAATAAATAATTAAATAGGGCAGTACGAACGCCGCCAATATGTAAAGGTCCTGTTGGACTTGGTGCAAAACGCACACGAACTTGCTTTGACATTTGTTTAAATTTTGATGCAAAGATACAACATTCGTCAAAAGTCAAAAGTCGAAAGTCTCAAAGCTTTTGTGTTAAGATTGGAACTTTTGACTTTCGACTTTTGACTTTCAAACTTATACTTATAATTACTACTTTTATGGGTTATAATTAAAAGAGATTTTATTTTGAAAACAACATCTGCTATATATCTAAAATTAGAAGCGTTTATTAAAAAATATTACACTAACGAATTGATAAAAGGAGGACTTCTTTTTATCGGTTTCGGATTATTGTACTTTCTGTTTACGCTTTTTATTGAGTATTTCCTTTGGTTAAAACCTCTTGGAAGAACACTTTTATTCTGGATATTTATAGGTGTGGAAGTTTTCCTTTTGTTCCGATTTATTTTGTTCCCGATTTTTAAGTTGTTCAAACTTCAAAAAGGGATCGATTATAATCAGGCTTCAACCATTATTGGAAATCATTTTACAGAAGTAAGTGATAAACTGACCAACTTTTTACAGCTTTCTGCTTCTGAGAATTCAGCTGAAAGTTCAGAATTAATGTTGGCTTCAATAGAACAAAAAGCAAATTCATTGCAGCCAATTCCGTTTGGAAATGCAATCAATTTTAAAACAAATAAGAAATATTTGCCATTGGCAATTATACCACTTTTGCTTTTTGCTGTGTTTTATATTTCAGGAAACAGCAATATTATTTCTCAAAGTTTAAATAGAGTAGTGCATTTTAATGCGACATTTTTACCGCCGGCTCCATTTAAATTTATGGTTTTAAATGAGAATTTGCAAACAGAACAAAACAAAGATTTTGTTGTAAAAGTAGAATCTGTTGGAAATGTAGTTCCAGAAAATGTAATGATTCATATTGGCAGCGAAAGCTATTTTATGGAATCATCTGTACCGGGAAAGTTTGAATTCAAGATTGAAAAACCAGTATCAAATGTTGAATTTTCATTTGAAGGAAATTCAGTTTCATCTGAAGAATATGAATTGAAAGTGATCACAGTTCCATCAATTGCAAACTTCGAAATGGTTTTGAATTTTCCATCTTATCTAAAAAAGAAATCAGAAACTATTCAGGGAACAGGAAATGCAATCGTACCGGAAGGAACTTTGGTAACCTGGAAAATGAATACACAATCGACTCAGGAGATTGTTTGGAAGGATGAGAACGCCATATTTAAGTTTAGAAAAGCAGAAAACGAGTTTAAATTGGCTAAAAACATTAGTCAAAACACAGAATATCAAATCCTTACTTCGAATAATAAGGTCAAAAACTACGAAAAACTAGATTATCAGGTGACTGTTATTAAAGATCAGCATCCAACAATCACAGTTTCGCCTGCGCCGGATAGTTTAAAGCTGGATAAAAATTATGTCTTAGGAAGATTAAGCGATGATTACGGTTTATCAAAATTACAGATTGTTTACTACGAACGTAACAAACCGCAAACGGCAAAGCGTGGAACTATTCCGGTAAAGCAAACCGTTTTTGATCAGTTCGTTTTTAACTTTCCAAGTAATCTTGCAGTAGAAGAGGGAGTGTCTTATGAATACTATTTTGAGGTTTTTGATAACGATGCGCCTCATGGATTTAAGAGTACAAAGTCTTCTGTTTTTTCTGATCGTGTTTCGACTACAGATGAAGTTCAGGATATGGAATTACAGCAGCAAAATGACAATATCAATAGTTTAGAAAAGTCTTTAAAAAATCAGAATAAACAATTTTCTGAGATGGATAAGATTCAAAAAAGCGGAAAGGAAAAAGATAATTTAGAATTTAAAGATCAGCAAAAAGTAAATGATTTTATCAAACGTCAGAAACAACAAGACGAATTGATGAAACAATTTGCTGAGAAAATGAATAAGAATTTAGATAAGTTTCAATCTGAAAAGAAAGATAAAACTGCTGATGATTTACAAAAGCGTCTGGATAATGCAGAGAAAGATTTAGAAAAGAATCAGAAGTTAATGGACGAGTTGAAGAACTTAAATGACAAATTACAGAGCGAAGAGTTGTTTGATAAAATGGAAAAATTCAAACAAATCAGCAAAAACCAGTCTCGTAATTTGGAACAATTAGTTGAGTTAACCAAACGTTTTTATGTTGAAAAGAAAGCAGAACAGGTTGCAGAGAAATTGAACAAATTGGCAGAAGAACAAGAAAAGCTTTCTAACAAAGAGGGAGAAAACACTAAAGATAAACAAGACGATATTAATAAAGCGTTTGATAAAATCAAAGAGGATTTAAAAGATTTAAAGCAGGAAAACAAAACTTTAAAATCTCCAATTGATATTCCTTCTGATGCTTCAAAAGAAAAAGATGTTGATTCTGATTTGCAAAAAGCGTCTGAAGAATTAAGTAAAAAGAATACTTCTTCAGCTAAGCCAAAACAAAAAAGCGCGGCTAAGAAAATGAAAAGCATGTCTCAGGAAATGCAGTCAAGTATGGAAGGCGGCGATCAGGAACAATTGGAAGAAGATGTTGCCATGCTTCGTCAGATTCTTGATAATCTTTTAGCATATTCTTTATCTCAGGAAGATGTAATGAAACAATTTAAATCGATGAAATTAGGTTCGTCTGCATATACAAAGAACATAAAGATTCAGCAGAATTTGAAACAGCAATTCAAACATGTTGATGATAGTTTGTTTGCATTGTCTTTGCGTAATCCAAAAGTAGCAGAAGATGTAACAAAAGAAATTGGAAATGTTCAATACAATATTGATAAAGCTATCGAAACTTTGACTGATGTTCAAATTCCAAAAGGAGTTTCTCACCAACAATATGCCACTTCATCTGCAAATAAATTGGCCGACTTTTTAAGTGATTTATTAAACAACATGCAGATGTCTATGTCTAAACCTGGAGCAGGAAAACCAAAACCAGGTGACGGACAAGGAATGCAATTACCGGATATTATTCAAAAGCAAAAAGGACTTGGTGATAAAATGAAAGAAGGAATGCAGCAAGGCAACAAACCCGGTGAAGGAAAACAAGGACAGAGCGGAGAAGGAAAACAAGGTCAGGGAAAAGAAGGTGGTAAAGATGGAAATGGAAAAGAAGGACAAGGAAAAGGAAATCAAGGAAAGAATGGTGATAGTAAAAATGGACAGGGAAGTAAAAATGGTGGCGAAGGAAAAGACGGAGAGAATGGAAATGATGGAGAAGGAGATGCGGAAGCGATCATGGAGATATATAAAGAACAAGTAAAACTTCGTGAAGCGTTGCAAAAAGAATTAGCAAAACAGGGATTAGATTCTCAAGGTAAATCTGTAATCGATCAAATGAAAGCTTCAGAAAAGCAGATTTTAAATAAAGGTTTTAAGAATGAAAACCTGCAACGTATACTTAATATTCAACAGGAATTATTAAAATTAAACAATGCAGTTCAACAACAAGGTCAGGATACGAAACGTCAATCTGAAACAAATAAAGCTGAATTTACAAATAGAACGAATGCTTTACCAAGCTCACTTTTAGAATATTTAAACAGTGTAGAAATTTTAAATAGACAATCACTACCTTTGCGCTCGAATTTTAATCAAAAGGTTCAAGAATATTTTAATACAAAATGATCAATTTTAATTACGAAACCGAATTTACCTTAGACAACGAACAAGCCTTTTCTGATTGGTTGAGCGCTGTAATTGTTTCTGAAAGTAAAAACGAAGGGGAGATAAATTACATTTTTTGTGATGATGAATATCTTCATAAGATAAATGTAGAATATCTTAATCACGATACGCTTACAGATATTATTAGTTTTGACTACACAGTTGGAAACGAATTGAACGGAGATATTTTTGTTTCTGTAGAAAGAGTAGAAGACAACGCGAAGGATTTTAATGTTTCTTTTGAAGAAGAATTAAAAAGAGTTCTTGCTCACGGCATATTACATTACTGTGGATACAAAGATAAATCAGAAAAAGATGCAGATTTAATGCGTTCGAAAGAGGATGAAAAGATAGCAATGTTTCACGTGGAACAGTAGAAAGTAGTTTCAGGTTTTTCTTGTTTCAGGCTTCAGGCTTAAAATTATTATTGAAACATGTTTTAATTGTTCCACGTGAAACACGCTATTTTGAATTAATGTTTTAAAAGATGTTTCACGTGGAACAATTAAAAAAATCTCAATTTTAATATTGAATTTAAAATGTTTCACGTGGAACAGGATAAGGTTTTTAATCCTGTATTGAAATGTTTCACGTGGAACATTTAGTTTAAAATTTGATCTGATGTTTTAAGAAAAGAAAAGTAAAGATGTTTCATGTAGAACTTTATATCGGGTGATACCTGAAACTTGAAGCAAGAAAAACCTGAAACAAAAAACCTGTTCCACGTGGAACAAAAGAGTATAAAGTTAATTCTGAGAACCGACTTAAACGGTATCCCAGAGAATAAAAAATAAAATGTTTTTAGAAGAATACGATGTTATAGTTGTTGGTGCAGGTCATGCTGGATCTGAAGCTGCGGCCGCCGCTGCAAATTTGGGTTCAAAAACTTTATTGGTTACAATGAGCCTGCAGAACATTGCGCAAATGTCTTGCAACCCGGCGATGGGCGGAATTGCAAAAGGACAAATTGTGCGTGAAATTGATGCGCTTGGAGGATACTCAGGAATTGTTTCTGACCGAACTGCAATTCAATTTAAGATGTTGAACAAATCAAAAGGACCTGCAATGTGGTCGCCAAGAGTTCAAAGTGATCGAATGCGTTTTGCCGAAGAATGGAGAATGATGTTGGAGGGAACTCCAAATTTGGATTTCTACCAAGAGATGGTAAAAGGTTTGATTATCGAGAACGGAAAGATAAAAGGAATCAGAACTTCGTTAGGAGTTGAGATTCGATCTAAATCTGTTGTCTTGACAAATGGAACTTTTTTGAATGGCTTAATTCATATTGGTGAAAAACAATTTGGTGGTGGAAGGGCAGGCGAAAGTGCTGCAACCGGAATTACCGAAGATTTGGTTAAAGCAGGTTTTGAAGCAGGCAGAATGAAAACAGGAACACCGCCACGAGTTGATGGACGTTCTTTGGATTATTCTAAAATGAACGAAGAAAAAGGAGATGCAAAACCGGATAAGTTTTCTTATTCGGATTTAACCGTTCCGTTAACGCTTCAAAGATCTTGTCACATGACATATACGTCTTTGGAAGTTCATGATATTTTGAGAGAAGGTTTTGATCGTTCGCCAATGTTCAACGGAAGAATTAAAAGTCTTGGACCAAGATATTGCCCTTCGATAGAAGATAAGATAAATCGTTTTGCTGATAAAGAGCGTCACCAATTATTTGTTGAACCGGAAGGTTGGAATACTTGTGAAGTTTATGTAAACGGATTTTCAACTTCGCTTCCGGAAGATATTCAATTTAAAGCGTTGCGTTCTGTTGTTGGATTTGAGAATGTGAAATTCTTCCGTCCTGGATATGCAATCGAATATGATTATTTTCCGCCGACGCAATTAAAACATACTTTGGAAACAAAGTTAGTCGAAGGTTTATATTTTGCCGGACAGATTAATGGAACTACAGGATACGAAGAAGCAGCTTCTCAAGGTTTGATGGCCGGAATAAATGCGCATTTAAAAGTGCATGAAAAAGCCCCGTTAATTTTAAAACGTGATGAAGCTTATATTGGTGTTTTGATTGATGACTTAATTACAAAAGGAACAGAAGAACCTTATCGTATGTTTACATCAAGAGCGGAGTATAGAACATTGTTGCGTCAGGATAATGCTGATTTTAGATTGACACCAATGTCTCATGAAATTGGTTTGGCTTCTGAAGCACGTTTACGCAGAATGGAAAAGAAGTTAAACGAGTCTGAAAAGATGGTTGCTTTCTTTAAAGAAACAAGTGTTTCGGTTGCCGAAACAAATCCTATTCTAGAAGCAAAAGAAACAGCTCCAATTACGCAAGGCGATAAAATGTTTAAAGTTTTCTCTCGCCCTCAAATTGATTTAGAGGATATGATGAAATTTGAAAAAGTAAAGGAGTATATCGAAGCCAATGATGTTGATCAGGAAATTTTGGAACAAGCCGAAATCCAGGTTAAATATTCTGGTTATATCGAAAAGGAAAGAAACAACGCAGATAAACTAACTCGTTTAGAAGAAGTGAAGATTCCGGAGAATTTCGATTATAATAAAATTAAATCAATGTCGATTGAAGCAAAACAAAAATTAGGCAAGATTCGTCCTGTAACAATTTCTCAAGCTTCAAGAATAAGCGGAGTGTCACCAAGTGATATTTCGGTTTTGTTGATTTATATGGGGAGGTAGAGAAGTTTTCAGTCTCAGTATTCAGTTTGCAGTTTTGAAACAGCTGCTGAATACTGAGACTGTAACATGAATTGTTCCACGTGAAACTTATAGGAAAGTTCCAGTCTAAGTATTCAGTTAGAACTGTAAACTTAAAACTGAATACTGAGACTGTTTTTTGTATTGTTCCACGTGAAACTATTTTGAAATAGAAAAACATTATAAAGATTTTTGACATAGTTTGTCATTCCGAGGAATCTCCGAAAGAAACTCCTCAATCTAAAGAACCAATCTTTGTCGATATTGTAAAGGACATTCCTTGTTAGGGAATGACAAAAAAGTTGAATGGAAATTGCTTCGCTAGTTCGCTTTCGCTCGTGTCCTCGTTAGGAATAACAAAAGTTTAAATGTAAATTTTCGGATTATGAAAATTATTGAAAAAGAAATTTTATCATTAGAAGAAAAAGAAATTCTACGTGAGATTTGGAACAACGAATATCCGGCAAGATTGCATTTAAAAACTATTGAAGATTTTGAAATCTATTTAAACGGACTTTCGAATACAAAACATTATTTACTGTTTGATGATTCAGACAAAATTATTGGTTGGACATTTACTTTTTTGAGAGAAGGAGAAGATTGGTTTGCTATAATTTTGGACAGCAAAATTCAGGGAAAAGGAAACGGCTCGCTTTTGATCAATCAAATTAAAAAGAAAAACACTAGTTTGAATGGTTGGGTAATTGATAACGAAAAGGAATTAAAACAAAATAATGAATTCTATAAATCTCCAATGCCGTTTTATATTAAAAATGGTTTTACAATTTTGACAGAAACCAGAATTGAAAATGAAAAAATGTCGGCTGTAAAAATTAATTGGAGAAGCGAAGAAAAAATATAAATATTAAAAATGAAACCCTAAAAGTGAAATTTTACTTTTAGGGTTTGCTATAACATTAAACCAAAAATACCTATAATTAAAAAATGGACGTTTTAAACAAAAAACATTTTCTTACTGTAAAAGACCATTCTGTTTCTAAAGAAATTTTCGAATTGTATTACGATGAAACTTTAGACATGTTGATTACATCTCCGCAACCAGATTTACAAAATTTGGGAAGATATTACGAAAGCGAAGATTATATTTCGCACACAGATAACAAACGTTCGTTATTTGAAAAAGCATATCACTTTGTGAAAAATATTGCTTTAAAAAATAAACTCAATTTAATAAATGCTGAACAATCTCAAAAAGGAAAAATTTTAGACATTGGTGCCGGAACCGGAGATTTTTTATTAACGGCAAAAAATGATGGTTGGGAAACTGTTGGAGTAGAACCAAGCGACAGAGCAAAAAATATCGCAAAGCAAAAAGGAATTTCTTTTGTGGAAGAAATTAGCGAACTTGAAAATAATTCTTTTGACGTAATTACAATGTGGCACGTTTTAGAACACGTTCCAAATTTAGAACTTCAAATTCAGGAATTGAAGCGTTTGCTAAAACCAACTGGAACATTAATTGTTGCGGTTCCAAATTTTAAATCGTACGACGCAAAATATTATAATGAATTTTGGGCAGCTTATGATGTGCCAATTCATTTTTGGCATTTCTCAAAAAAAGCGATTCAGTCGCTTTTTCAAAAAGTCGATATGAAATTGGAAAAAGTGCTTCCAATGAAATTTGATTCTTTTTATGTGAGCTTATTATCTGAAAAATACAAAACGGGAAAAATGAATTACATCAATGCATTTTTTGTTGGTTTACGATCAAATTTAAAAGCAGGCGGTACGAAAGAGTATTCATCGCACATTTACGTCATAAAAAACAGCTAAAACGCAAAATAAGCGTGTTTGCAGGACTATTTTGGTGCTGGCGAGGAGAAATATCCTCTTTTTTGAGAAACGAGCTCTAACAAAAGCTATAAAAGCCACTTTTAATAGTGATATTTTATAGTAAGTTTAAGAGCTATAAGGAAAACTAATATCATAAAATTCGAGCATTTTTTAAACTTTATGTTGATGCTATTTATTTTTTTATATTTTTGTCTTCAATACATTAAAAAAATTAGAAATTTAGAAAATGAAAAAAGCATTAGTAATTATCGCACTTTCAATTTTGGTTGTTTCGTGTAATAAAACAGCAGAGGTTAAGGAAGTAAAAACAGCTTACGTTGATACTTCAGTTTTAATGAAAGAGTACACTGAAGCAAAAGATCTTGAAGCAAAATATAAAGCTCAAGCAGAAGAAAAGGGAAGACAGCTACAAGCGGAAATTACTCGTTTTAAACAAGACGCTGCTAATTTTCAAAGTCAGGCACAAGCAAACGGACAAGCCTGGGCTCAACAAAGAGGTGCTGAACTGCAAAAAAGAGAGCAGCAATTAAGTTATGCTCAACAAGCATTATCGCAACAATTGCAACAAGAAAGCGGTGTTGAAATGGATTCTCTTGTAAGCGGTGTTAAAAAATTCATTAAAGATTACGGTAAGAAAAACGGTTATTCTTATATCTACGGGACTGGTGATGCAGCTTCAATACTATACGCTGAAGAGAAATATGACATCACAAAAGATATCATTAAAGCTTTGAATGATAAGTACAAAGATGCTCCAAAAGCTGACAAACCTGCTGCTAAAGAAGGCGAAGAAGCTAAAAAATAATACCAAACTAACGAACAATTTTAAAAAACCTAAATCCTTAACGATTTAGGTTTTTTCTTTTATAAAAATAAGATACTTTAGTTCTTCAATAATTGCCCAATGCAAAACGTTTCAGAAGCTGCTGCTTACACCTTACAATTCATCAATCAAACGCAAAAATCTATATTTCTTACCGGTAAAGCAGGTACAGGAAAAACGACGCTTTTGCGTGAAATTATCGCTACAACACATAAAAACACAGTTGTAGTGGCGCCAACAGGAATTGCAGCCTTAAACGCAGGCGGAGTTACGATTCATTCTATGTTTCAATTGCCATTTTCGGCTTTTATTCCGTCTTATGATGAAGCTTCTCAATTTACAGAAACCGTGAAATTTGAGAATAAGGAAACGCTTCGCAGGCATTTTAAAATGAATAATGTCAAGCGAAATGTAATTCGCAATATGGAATTGCTGATTATTGACGAAGTAAGTATGCTGCGCGCTGATCTACTGGATGCTATCGATTTTATGATGCAGACCGTTCGCAGGAATTCGCGCTCATTTGGTGGCGTTCAGGTGCTTTTTATTGGGGATTTGTTGCAATTGCCGCCCGTAATTCGCGATGAAGAATGGCGAACTTTGCGCAATTATTACAAAGGGAAATTCTTTTTTCATTCACATGCAATTCAGCAAAATCCGCCGCTTTATATTGAATTATCTAAGATTTATCGCCAGACAGATGATACTTTTATCTCTGTTTTAAACAATCTTCGAAATAACCAGATAACGCCGCAGGATATTCAGATTTTAAACGAATATGTGCAGCCGGATTTTGATTTAAAAAACAATCCCGGTTATATCACGCTTACAACGCATAATGCGAAAGCTGATTCGATTAACGAACAGGCAATAAATGATTTAGCAGGTAATGAATTTGCTTTTCAACCGTTTATTGTTGGTGATTTTCCTGAAAAAATATTTCCGGTTGAAGAAAATCTAAAGTTGAAAGTAGGCGCGCAGGTTATGTTTGTTAAGAATGATATTTCTTTTGAGAAACGCTATTTCAACGGAAAAATGGGCGTTATAAAATCGCTTTCGCCAGAAGAAATCTTTGTTCATTTTCCGGAAGAGAATAAAACCATTGAAGTTGAAAAGTACGAATGGAAAAACATTCGATACAAAGTAAATGAGCTCACAAAAGAAATAGAAGAGGAGGTTTTGGGCACATTTGCACATTATCCGCTTAAATTGGCTTGGGCAATTACGGTGCACAAAAGTCAGGGATTAACTTTTGAGAAAGCTGCGCTCGACGTATCGCAAGTTTTTTTGCCCGGACAGGCATATGTTGCATTATCGCGTTTAACTTCCTTAAACGGGCTTATTTTGCTTTCTCCGATACAAATGAATGGTATTTCGAATGATCAGGATGTAATGGATTACGCTTTGAACAAAGCAACTGAGGAAGTTTTAAAGAATTCTTTGCATTTTGAAACGAAGAATTTTATTCATAACTATTTGATAAACAGTTTTAACTGGACAGATTTAGCTCAGGAATGGCGCAATCACCGTTTTAGTTATAACGAAAATGCCGTCAATTCTGAAAAAGCAAAACATTCAGTTTGGGCCGCAAAACGTTTAGAAACTATTGAATTGCTGATAGATCCTTCACAAAAGTTCATTCATCAACTTAATAAAATTTTCAATAAAGAAACCGTCGATTTGTTTTTTGTGCAGGAAAGGGTAGTGGCAGCTTATGATTATTTTTTCAAACCGATGGACAAATTGGTGACAGATCTTTTGCAGAAAATGGCTGAGATTCAGAAATTTAAAAAAGTAAAAGAATTTTACGAAGAATTAGCTTTTTTAGATGATCTGCAAACAAAGGCTGTTTTACGCTTAATGAAAGCCAAATTACTAATTGAAATTGTGGTTTCGGGAGAAACGATCTGCAAAGAAAAACTAACATCTTTGGCAATTAAAAATTATAAAACAGATAAAATTGCCAGGATTCGGGAGGAGTTTAAAATGACTAATACAGATATTTTTAAACTTGATGAACCTGCGATACGTTATACAGCCAAAAAACTGGATAAAAACGAACCAAAAGCTATAAAGAAAACGACAATAGAAGAAACGCACGATTTATGGCTTGAAAAAAATTCTATTCAGGATATTGCAAGAATCAGGAAACTCACGGTGCAAACTGTAGAAATGCATTTTGTTAAACTTATTCAGGCGAAAAAAGTGGATATATCCGATGTGCTTCCTTATGATAAAATTCTCGCACTTCGTGAAGCTTTTCAGTTTTACCAGGAAGAATCTTTAAATCCGTTAAAAGAAAAATACGGTGACGAATTTACATGGGATGAGCTTAAAATGTTTAAAGCCAGCATAAACTGATTTTAGATTTTAGATTTTAGATTTTAGATTTTAGATTTTAGATTTTAGATTTTAGATTTTGCTAACTAACATTATGTAAAATAGGGGAATTGGAAGTAATTATTTCTTTTAATTGTTCCACGTTAAACAGCAAATATTTGTAACTTAGAGTTTATCGGTTTAAATATTATAACGTTATCTAAAAATTTATGAAAAAGCTATTATATATCATCATCATTATTTTTTCGAGTCATTTGGCAATAGGGCAAGATTTAAAACCAGAGTATCAAAAGTTCGTTAAAAGCTTTATTGCGAAAGTGAAAAGTAATGACAAAGAAGGAATTGCGACTTTTATTACTTTTCCGCTTAAAAGAGAATATCCAATCACTGCGGTTAAAAACAAAACCGATTTTATAAAAAGATACGATCAGATTTTTGATGTCACTCTGAGGAATGAAATTATTAAATCAAATCCTGCAAAAGATTGGAGCGACGTTGGCTGGCGTGGCATAATGCTGAATAACGGTACTTTATGGATTGATACAAATGGGAAAGTTTTTGCAATTAATTATCAGTCAAAATTTGAAGCAGATCTGGAAAATAAGTTAGTAGCTGCTGAAAAAAGCAAACTTCATCCGTCGATCGCGAAGTTTATTAATCCGGTTTATATTTTGGAAACTTCTAAATTTAGAATCAGAATTGACAATTTAGGAAATGATAATTTGGGAAATGACAATTACAGATATGCTTCATGGTCTATTAAAAAACCAATGAGTGCAGAGCCTGATTTAGTGATTACTAACGGACAGTGGATTGCAGATGGAAGCGGAGGAAACGGTAAATATAATTTTAAAAAAGGAGCTTATCTTTATGAATGTTATATCATTGTAATGGGCGAGGATAGTTCGCCGCCGGCAACATTAACGATCTATCAAAACCAAAAAGAAATACTCTCTCAGAATGCAAAAATAGTGAAGTAAAAAAAAAGCCTGTTCCACATGAAACAGGCTTTTTTGTTTTATATCTCGGCTTGTACTTTGTCTAAAGCCTTTTGCTGATCAATTTGTTTTACTTTAAGTTTTTGAATTTCAAGTTCATTCTTTTTCAGTTTCACTTGTTGTTTCTGTGCATCTTCATCAGAAAGTGAACCTAATTTAGAACTTATCTTTTGATTATCTGCTTCTAGTTTTGCAACTTTCTTTTTGTTGTTCTGCAGATCTTTTTCAGAATTTTTCAAATCTTTTTGATGTTTCTCTACACGTTTTTGCTCTTTTTTTAATTTATCCTGTTCGTCATTTAGTTTCGCATGATATTCATCAGATGCTTTTTTAGCTTCTTTTTGAGCCTTTTGATTGATGATTTGCTGTTCTTTGTCACTAGTTACTATTTGCTGCGCAAAAAACGCCTGAGAACTTAGCATTAACATTATTGCCAATGTGAATTTAATGGTACTATTCATTTCGATTATTTTTAAATTGAAAACAAAAATAAACGTTGAATTATTGGCGCTGTGATTGTATAAGGTTTTTAGAAGATAAAATAAGGCAAAAAAAATCCAATTCTTTAGAACTGGATTTTTTTAATTTTTATAAAGATTCGACTAAAATCCAGGCTTGTGGATTTTCGCCTTTTTGAATTTCTTTTTGAGCTTTTTCGGCTTCAGCCATTGTAGCGTAGCTTCCGTATAAAACTGGGAATAATCCGTGTTTGTTTTCGCCAAGCATTCTGGCATTATAACCATCTTTAATTAATTGGTCATACGCTTTTTTAGCATTTTGTTCACTCCTGAAAGCACCTGCCATAATGTGATAAGGCATTTTTGTTTCAACAGTTTCTGTTTTATATGAATCTACAGAAAGTGTAACAGCCGGCAACGGATTTTGAATAAAGAATGTTGCTTCTTGTATTTTGTTTTCTACTTTTTTCTGAACAGCACTTTGAACGATAAGTGTTTGTGTGGCAATTTGGTTTTGGTATATCGGATATCCAATACTTCCTGTAATTCCAAGACCTAAAACAAATATTGCTGCATATCTCAAATAAGATTTAGAAGATTTTACTTCTTCCTCTTCATTTTCAAGTAATGCTATAACTTCTCTTTCTTCAAGTTCTGCGACTTTTTTCTCAAAAATTTCTCTTTTTACAAGGGGAGAAACAAACGGACTTAATCCAAATGAAGTAGTTAGGTAATTATGCTGATCGTTTGGACTGAAAACCATGTTTTGATCTGCGTTTAGACGAATATCACCAATGTTTTTTAAGTTTAAAACACCATATTCTTCTAACGTTTTTTTCCAGTTCATAACTTCATGGGCAATTGCACTGACAGCAAAACCATAAGATGTTTTTTCTGCCTGAGCAATATGATTTGCCAATAGTCCGTCGTTGTTTTTTAGAAGACTATTGAATGAGATCGTTTTTTTTGGTGGAAAAAACGAATTTGTGCTCTCATTAACCTGAGCAGGGTGAATTTCTGTTAGAAATGCTCCAAATCCAGGAACCGTTACACACTGGTAACGATACAATAATTGCGCGATGTAAGTTTCGATTTTCATAGTAACAAAGTTATGCATCCAATATAGTTATCAAAATTTTATTCACAATTTTTATTAACAACTTTCCGTAGATCTGTAGAAGATTCGCTTTCAGTAATTTAAAAGTAATTACTTTTTTGGAAATAATTATAATTTGCTTTAAAATTTTTATTTTAGGAAGAATTTACATCTATTTCATATCTTTGTTATTCTTAAAAGTAGTCAGGCTGATGTTGTTTTTAAGATTTTTTAGACTTCTTAAAAACGAAATACAAGTATGTTAGAACAGGATTTATTTTATTTATTAGCTTTATTAAAAGTCGACGGCGTTGGCGATATTATGGCTAAAAAGTTATTGACGCATTTTGGCAGTGCCAATGATGTTTTAACAGCCAAAACAAATCAAATTGCTGCGATTGACGGAGTAGGATCTGTATTATTGAGAAATCTAAGAGACAAATCTATTTTTGAAAAAGCCAGTTTAGAGCTTGAATTTATTAAGGCAAATGATATAAATGTTTCTTTTTTTAAAGACGAAGATTATCCGGAGCGGCTTAAACATTGCATTGATTCGCCGGTTTTAATTTTTTCTGCAGGAAACATTAATCTTAAAAATAAAAGAATTATCAGCATTGTTGGAACGAGGCAGATTACTTCGTACGGAACTGAATTTTGCAGAAAACTCATAGAAGATCTCGCGCCGCTTGATCCTGTAATAGTCAGTGGATTTGCTTATGGTGTTGATATTATGGCGCATCAGTTTGCCATGGAAAATAACTTGCAAACCATTGGAGTTTTGGCGCATGGCTTAAATCAGATTTATCCAAAAACACATAAAAAATATGTCGCAAAAATGGAACAAAACGGTGGTTTTATTACTGAATTTTGGAGCTCTTCAAATCCTGATAAAGAGAATTTTGTACGCAGAAACCGTATCGTTGCCGGAATGACCGAGGCTACAATCGTTATCGAATCTGCTGATACAGGCGGATCGCTAATTACAGCAAATCTGGCAAATGATTATAACCGTGATGTTTTTGCTGTTCCCGGCAGAGTTACAGATAAGTATAGTCAGGGTTGCAATAACCTGATTAAAACACAAAAGGCAAATGTTTTGTCGAGTGCCGCAGATTTAGTTTATATTCTTAACTGGGATATTGAGAAAAAAGTAAAACCTATTCAGAAATCATTGTTTGTTGATCTTGATCCCGACGAACAAAAGGTATATGATTTTTTACTCAAAAACGGAAAAGAATTACTTGACACTATTGCGCTACAATGTGATTTCCCGATTTTTAAAATATCAGGAATGCTTTTAAATATGGAACTTAAAGGCGTAATTCGACCTTTGCCCGGCAAATTATTCGAATCTATTTAAGGCGTAAATTCTTTTAAATAGCGGTTCCTAAGTTTTTAATACTTTGTGAATTTCTGTGAAATCTTTGTGCAGCTTTGTGGTATAACTTATTTCCCTGTAAATTCAGCTTTACGTTTTTCTACGAATGGTGTTGTTCCTTCTTTAAAATTCTGATTTTCAAATCATTTCCCCAATGATAAACTCAGCTTTTACTTTTAAAATGCTTGTACAATTGGTACAAAACAATGATTATAATAATGGCGAAAATAACGTTCAGAATTTGAAACAAATAAGGCGGAACGTCATAATCTTCTATTAATTTGTTCATTTTTATTTGGTTTTAGTTATGGATTTGTTTGAAGCTTTAACTGATTTTTAATGCAACTTATTGAATATGATGAAATTACAAATTATTTATTAGTTTTCGCACATTTACAAATAAAAATGCCTCCTGAATATTCAGGAGGCATTTTTATTTTGTTCAGCTTCGAATTTATTTTCCAAATCCAAGAACTTCTCTAACTTTTTGGAGAACGCCATCAGCAACAACAGAAGCTTTTGAAGCACCTTTTTTTAATAAGTTATCGACTTCTTCAAGATTGCTAATGTAGTAATTGTATTTTTCTCTTTCGGTTTTAAATTTTTCTGTAATCAATTCAAACAAAGCTTGTTTTGCATGCCCATAACCATAATTTCCGCCTAAATAATTCGCTCTCATTTCGGCAATTTGAGTTTCATTTGCCAATAAAGAATAAATTGCAAAAGCATTGCAGGTATCCGGATTTTTTGGTTCTTCAAGTGGTGTACTATCTGTTTCAATACTCATAACCTGCTTGCGAAGCGTTTTATCGTCAAGGAAAATATTGATAATATTATTAGCAGATTTACTCATTTTCCCTCCGTTTGTTCCCGGAATCAACATACTGTCTTCCTGAATTTTAGCTTCCGGAATTACAAACGTTTCTCCCATTTGGTGGTTAAAACGGGAAGCCACATCGCGCGTAATTTCTAAATGCTGCAATTGGTCTTTTCCAACCGGAACAAATTCAGCATCATACAATAAAATATCTGCTGCCATTAACATCGGATAGGTAAAAAGTCCGGCATTAACATCATCCAAACGATCGGATTTATCTTTGAAAGAATGTGCCAAAGTCAAACGCTGAAACGGAAAAAAGCAACTTAAATACCAGGTTAATTCAGCAGTTTGCGTCACATCAGATTGTCTGTAAAACGTAACTTTATCAGGATTTAGACCACATGCAAGCCACGCCGCTGCAGTACTATAAGTGTTTTCTCTTAATGTTTTACCATCTTTTATTTGCGTAATCGAATGTAAATCAGCAATAAACAAATATGATTCGTTTGCCGGATTGTTTGATAATTCGATTGCAGGAATAATTGCTCCCAATAAATTGCCTAAGTGTGGCGTTCCAGTACTCTGAACACCAGTCAGTATTTTTGCCATTCTCGTTTTTTCTTATTACTAAACGCAAAGTTCGTTTTTTTAACTCAAAATGTGTAAGTTTTTGTAAAGTTTCAAATTTTATTATCCCATCTTATCGTTTTTTCACCACAGAGAACACAAAGTTTTTTTCTCTTTTTATGTCATTTCTCATTTTATGTCATTTCGACGGAGGAGAAATCACACTAGAATTTCCACAAGCAGAGTCGCCAATCTTTGTAGAATTATGTGTGATTTCTACTCCGTCGAAATGACAAACAGTACGATTGTCATTGGATTTAAAAAGATTTCCAGGCAAGATTAATTCTTTTTGTAAAATTCCTTTCTGATTTCTTACATTTGAAACCATGAAAGGAATTAAAATTGTTTTTTGGATTGTTTGGCGCATTTGGTTTTACATTTTAATGGCCATTCCGATATTGATTATGCTGCCATTTTTGCTTGTTTCTATAATAACTGAGAGTGGATATCCATATTTCTTTAAAATGGCTCGTATTTGGGCTAGATTTATCCTTTTCGGAATGGGTTTTTATTACAAAATCGAGCGTTTGCAAAAACTGGAGAAAGGCAAAAGTTATATGATTGTCGCCAATCATACTTCAATGACAGATATTATGCTGATGTTGGTGATTGTTCGAAATCCGTTTGTTTTTGTTGGAAAGAAAGAACTTTCGAAGATTCCGTTGTTTGGATTTTTCTATAAAAGAACCTGCATTTTAGTAGACAGAAGTTCATCAAGAAGTAAAAATGAAGTTTTTAAAAGAGCACAAGACAGATTAAATCAAGGACTTAGTATTTGTATTTTTCCTGAAGGAGGCGTTCCGGACGATGAAAGTATTTTATTGGATGAATTTAAAGATGGTGCTTTTCGCCTTGCAATTGATCATCAAATTCCGATTGTGCCAATTGTTTTTGCCGATAATAAAGAACGATTTTCGTATACATTTTTAAGCGGAAGTCCGGGCAAAATGAGAATTAAAGTTTTACCATTTGTTGAAACAAAAGGACTTGCAAGCGAAAACAGAAAAGAGCTTAGAGACGAGGTAAGACAATTGATTTATAAAGGCTTACTTGAATTTAAAAAGGAAAAACTACAAGAGTAATTAAATAATAAACCCGGCAAGCTTTTACAGTTTGCCGGGTTTTATTTTGAATTAAAACCCCTTTTATATTCAAAATTTATCGATGTATTATTTTCTCAGAAATAAAACGTAATACTTTCTTAATTTTTAATTTGGTTTTTTTGCGGTTTTTATTCAACAACACTTCCAGTTTCTCTTTCATGGTTACAATCTTAAAGGTTGATAATAAAGAGTTTGATTAGAACTCAGGTTAACGTCACAATTATTAGATTGTAAGAAACACGAAAGGTTGCGCAGAAAAGTAAACTATTTCTTTAAAAACAATAAAAACCCGTTAGCACCAAAAAACTAACGGATTTTCATTAAACAATAAACAACCAAATTTATTCTAAAAATAAACTCTCGAATACAGTATTTATGGCAGTAAATACCAGGTAAAATCGTAAGTCTTTTTATAAGATGCAATTGTTTGAAAATGGTTGCGTCAATTTTTTTACTTTTTTTAAATAAAAAAACCCGACAGGTTTTTAAAACCTGTCGGGTTGGAATTATAAAGTCGGTAATTTACTGACTTTTAATTTATTAAGCGTTAGCCAATTCTTTGATATGAGCTTTAATTTTAAGCTCTAACTCATCAGCTAATTCTGGATTATCTTTAATTAATGCTTTTACTGCGTCACGTCCTTGTCCTAATTTGGTGTCTCCGTAGCTAAACCAGGATCCTGCTTTTTTAACGATATCAAATTCAACAGCTAAATCTAAAATTTCACCGGTTTTAGAAACTCCTTCACCGTACATAATGTCGAATTCGGCAGTTTTAAAAGGCGGTGCTACTTTGTTTTTAACCACTTTTACTTTGGTTCTGTTTCCGATCACATTTTCCCCGTCTTTAATTTGAGATGAACGACGAATATCTAAACGTACAGAAGCATAGAATTTTAAGGCATTACCACCCGTTGTAGTTTCAGGATTTCCAAACATTACACCAATTTTCTCTCTCAACTGGTTGATGAAGAAAACAGTACAATTTGTTTTGCTGATAGTTCCGGTTAGTTTTCTCAAAGCCTGAGACATCAAACGAGCGTGAAGACCCATTTTAGAATCTCCCATTTCGCCTTCGATTTCACTTTTTGGAGTCAATGCAGCAACCGAGTCAATAACAACAATATCAATTGCTCCTGAACGAATTAAGTTTTCGGCAATTTCTAAAGCTTGTTCACCATTGTCTGGTTGTGAGATAATTAGGTTTTCGATATCTACGCCTAATTTTTCGGCATAATTTCTATCAAAAGCGTGCTCTGCATCTATAAAAGCTGCAATTCCGCCTGCTTTTTGAGCTTCGGCAATTGCATGTAATGTCAATGTAGTTTTACCAGAAGATTCCGGTCCGTAAATTTCGATAATTCTTCCTCTTGGATAACCATTAACTCCAAGTGCTAAATCAACACCAAGAGAACCAGAAGAAATTGTTTCAACTTCTACAATGGCTTTATCGCCCATTTTCATTACGGTTCCCTTTCCGTAAGTTTTATCTAGTTTGTCAAGCGTAAGTTGTAGCGCTTTTAATTTGGCATCTTTCTCTGAACTCATCTTTTCTTTTT
The DNA here is from genome assembly GCF_025947065.1 of Flavobacterium sp. N1736. NCBI lineage: Bacteria > Pseudomonadati > Bacteroidota > Flavobacteriia > Flavobacteriales > Flavobacteriaceae > Flavobacterium > Flavobacterium sp. N1736. The sequence continues at coordinate 3,861,651 of NZ_CP109994.1, read as the reverse complement.
CTTTTTCTTTCATCTAAGTTTTTATATTTTCTCTTTCAAGTGTAAATCAGAAAATGAAATAACTTCCTGATTTAGATTTTCATGGGCATGTAATTTTGTAAAATTAGTTCTTTTTTTTGAAGTATCATTACCTCAAATTGTTCCAAATTGTCACAAATTTTACTATAAAAATAAAGCCTTTAATTCTGTCGCTTCAGAAGGTTTTATTTTTCCGGCAAGCAGTAAACTCAACTGTTTACGACGCAATGCAGCATCAAAACGCTGTATTTCAAGTTCCGTTTCAGGAGCAATTGCCGGCACTTCAACCGGTCTTCCGGTATCGTCAACAGCAACAAAAGTATAAATAGCTTCGTTTGCTTTGGTTCTGTTTCCGGATTCGCGGTCTTCAACCCAAACATCGATAAAAACTTCCATCGAACTTTTGAAAGATCTGGATACTTTTGCTTCAACAGTAACAACGCTTCCTAATGAAATTGCTCTGTTAAAAGCGACGTGATTTACAGAAGCCGTAACCACAATTCGGCGCGAATGTCTGCGGGCAGCGATACTTGCTGCACGATCCATTCTGGCTAATAATTCGCCGCCAAAAAGATTGTTTAAAGGATTTGTTTCACTTGGCAAAACTAAATCAGTTAAAATAGTTAGAGATTCTGAAGGATGTTTTGGATTCATTTTTTTAATAATAAAATTTTGTTTTTGCTATTCGCTAAAGCGAATAAATTTATTTTTTTGCCATAGATTTCACAGATTAAAATGATTAAAAAATCTGTGAGAATCTGTGAAATCTGTGGCTATTTTTTAAAATTGAGGCTAATTTAATTCAGCCAATAAACAGCCATAACAGCCGGAATAAAATAGATAACAATGGTTCTTGCGCCATCGTAATCTTTGGCAAGCCGTTGTCCGAAAAGCATCATTAACAATGAAATACAAGAAAAAACGGCACCGTAAAAACCAAATTCACGACCACTGTTTGTAAGTAATTGTATAGCGCCAACGACACATAATGTTCCTGAAATTAATTCTAAAATTAAAAGATGAAGCAAGGCAAGCGGCACTTGATTTTTGAGTGGCGTTTTTGCAAAATGCTCTTTTAACCAGGAAACATTATCTTTCCAGTAAAATATTTTCTCGTAGCCTGATTGTAAAAATGTTAAGGCCAAAAAAATCAAAAGTAAAATAGAGGCAACATTATTCATTTGAAAATTATTTTTTATGAATTAAACGAGTCAGTTTTATAGATAAATCGGTAAGAATTATTTTTGCATTTCCGTTTCTTTCAATATGATACATTGCATCTGAAAGTTCTTTGAAAATATCGTGAATGTTGTTTCCGTTTACAAAAGGCGCAAAATTTTCGAGTTTAAATTTGTCGACTTTTGGTTCGATATAAACCAAACCCGGCGCTTCATAATTTAGCAAAAGTGCCTGACGGAACATTTCGATACAAAACTGAATGAATTTTTTCTGGCTTTCACGGCCTAATCCTGCAATTTCTTCGCTCCATGATATCAAATCCTGAATTGCTGCGGCATTTCCTTTGGCTCTAAAAGCGGCGCGAACCCAATTTACAAACCATTGTTCAAAAGGATATTCAGCATCGTCTTCTTTTAATAAAGAAATGGCTTTGTTGAAATTTCCCTGTGCCTGATGTGCAATTTTTTTGGCGAGATTTGAATCTGTATTTTCCTGAGAAACGAGTGCGTCGGCAATTACTTTTTCGGGTAAACCATTAAAGTGAATTACCTGACAGCGAGAGCGTATGGTTTGTATGATGTCTTCTTCATTTTCAGAAATCAGAATAAATATGGTTTTATCCGAAGGTTCTTCCAATAATTTCAAAAGTTTATTTGATGCCGCAATATTCATTTTATCGGCCATCCAGATGATCATAATTTTGTAACCGCCTTCGTATGCTTTTAACGAAAGTGATTTTAAAACTTCCTGCGCATCTTCGACCCTGATTTCGCCTTGTTTGTTTTGAACGCCCAGAATTTTATACCAGTCAAATAATCCGCCGTATGGCATTTCCTGAATAAAATTTCGCCAGTCCTGGATGAAATCTAAACTCTTGGGTTTTGTTTTAACATCTTCGGTTGTTACGGTTGGATAAATAAAATGCAAATCCGGATGTGAAATGTTTTGGAATTTTAGATTACAGGAATCATTTCCGTTTGAATTTTCGTCGCCTGTGTTGTTGCATAAAATATATTGCGCGTAAGCAATAGCGGTCGATAAGGTGCCGCTTCCTTCTGGCCCAATAAATAATTGTGCGTGCGGAATTCGTCCGGAAGATGCACTTTTTATCAAGTGACTTTTGATGTAATCCTGACCTAAAATTTGTGAAAATTGCATGAAGCAAAGATAGCAGAAAATGATGTAGTCAAAAATTTTCAGTAAAAAGTTTAAATCTTTGCATTCATTTTTGTATTTATGAAAAGGTTTTTAACTGAATTGTTGATTTATTTCTGCTAAAGTTTTATCAATACTGAGATGATTTGAATAGATATTAAGATTTTTTTGTTAATAGTTTTTGTTAAAATGTTTAAATCATATGTTTTTTTTAATTAAAATTATGCGTAAAGGGTTTGTTAATATAATCCATTTCTCACAAGAAAAAATTTTAACAAAATTAACAAAATCTTCGGCAAAACGCATATTTTCTCGACCTACGACCTTTTTTTAGGGTAAAATGAAGGTCGGTTTTTCAAAAAATAAAACATTAAAGTTGCGATTTAACATAATTTATATATTTTTGTTTTCATCAACAACCAATTTTAATAAGAATTTATGAAAGGGAAAATTATTTTTTTAAGCTTATTTTTTATTTTGACAACTGCGGCAGCATCGGCTCAAGCTAAAAACGCTCCCAGAAGTATTATTAGTACAACGGCTCTTATTCGTAAATACCATGATCAAAAAGAATTGAGTGGTATGCAAAAAGGAGAACTTTTGGAGTTGTATATTGAAAGAATTAAAGTTTTAGTTAAGACTCTTCCTTACATTGCATTGGTTACAAAACCTGGTGTGACGATGGCAGACTTAGGTATTCCGGACGATTCTGAGCACAAAAAAGTTTTAGATAATCAGGCTGTTGGTACGTCAGCATTTTTAGATGTGACTGTAGAGTTTCAAAGAAAAATGATGCCTTACTCTGATAAAGGAAACTTGATTGCAGCTATTTTATTTTACGAAAGCACATTAAAATCTTTACATGAGTTCAACGAATTGAACGAAATGTAATCAAAGAATAATTTTTTAAAACCTTTTTTGGAATGTTTACGTAAATGAACACGAACATTTAAAAGAAAGTTTAAAAATATCAACTCGTTCTCGATGTGTTCTGATCTTTTCAGAAAAATCGAGATGAGTTTTTATCATATTACGCATACCCAAATTTATTATTAACCTAATACCCTTTATCATGAAAAAAATTACTCAAATTATCTGCGTTCTTTTGACAGTTACGAGTATGAGTGCTCAACAAGAAAAAGGAATTATGGGCTACAACAACTGGTTGAACAACTGGACTGAATTTAAGCCTAACAAAGTGGACTATGGAGAAGCAAACCAAATTTTAGCAGGAAACATTTCTGTTAATACTAAATTGCTAAAAAGAAACATTTATGTTTTGCAAGGAAACGTTTATGTTACTAACAACGCCGTTTTAACAATTGAACCGGGAACTTTAATTATTGGTGATTTCGAAACAAAAGGAACATTGGTAGTTACAAAGGGTGCGCAACTTGTTGCAGATGGTTTAGAAACAGATCCAATTGTATTTACATCAAACCGCAGCCAGAAAAAAGCTGGTGACTGGGGTGGAATTGTAATGCTTGGTGATGCACCAATTAATAAATTTGGAAATGTTGGTTCTTATAACTTAGATCTTGACCCTACACTTACTACTTACGGTGGTGACAATGTAGCTGGTAACTCAGGAATTTTAAGATTTGTGAGAATCGAGTTTGCAGGTAAAAAAGTTAAAGGTGCTGACACTTTCAACGGATTAACAGTTGCTGGTGTTGGAAACAAAACAATTCTTGAAAACGTAATGGTAAGCTACTCTGGTGGTGACTCATTTGCTTTTTATGGAGGTGATTTGAATGCTACTAAATTGGTTTCTTACAAATCAATCAACGACGATTACAAATTTACTCAAGGTGTTCAATGTCGTTTATACAATTCATTAGCGGTAAGATCTTCTTATTTATCAAGTAATAAAGATGGTTCTCGTTGCATGGAAGTAAAATCATACGAAAAGAAAAGTGAAACAGATTTTACTAAAAAACAAACTTTAGTTGCTGCAACAAACATTACAATGCTTAATGATAGCGAAAACATTAGTGCTGATATTCAATCAGGTTTAGTAAAAGAGGCGATTTATGTTGCTGAAAATGCTTCTCTTGAAATGAAAAGAAGCGTAATCTCTGGATTTAATCCTGCTGTTTTATTAGATAGCAAAACGGAGATTAACGATGCTAACCTTAAAAAAATCAAATTTGAAGAAATGTATTTCAACTTATGTAAAGGAAACATCTTTACAGAATACAATTCTAACAACGAAGATTTAGAGAGCTGGTATGGTAATACTGTTTTCTTTAATGTTAAATCTGAAAGCGACAACAAAGAGACATTCATTGATATCTTTAACCCTAAGAAACCAGATTTCAGACTACAATTAGGAAAAATTACAGCATCTAGCGGAAACAGATAGATACATTTAGATTTTTATTTCAGAGCGTAAATTTTATTAATAAGTCCCCAGACACAATTTATGTATTTCGTCTACAACGGACCCAAATAAAGATCAAAAAATAATGGCCCCGATAAAAAGATATTTTACTCGTATAATATTTTTGATTTCGCCTGTAACGTTATGTTTGTATGCACAGAGTAAAGTAGAAGAGCCTACGTTTTCTATTCATTCTGATTGCGCAATGACTTCGTGTACACTTAATCAAAAGAATGATATAGCTGATAAACGTATCAGCAAATTAGATAATTCTAATCAGTTTATAGTAGGGCTATCTACCCCCAAAGATAGCCTTACTATGGCAGCTGATCAGGATAATCAGTCAACTTCAGAATGTGAAGAAAATTCAGTAATTGCTGGTTCTTATTCGGTTCTTGCAAAAGGCATCATTGAGAATTACAAATACGATTTTTCTGAGACATTTATTGATATTTTGTTTTTTGAAGATATAGATTTAGCAAGAACACGCACTATATGATTCAAAAAATTACTCTATCTTTTACTAAATTGATATTATTCTTCGGCGCATTTCTTGCAATCGAATCAAACGTTAATGCACAAACAATTGTGCCGCAAACATTTGATGATGGGTTTGTACAAATGTGCGCCGGAGAATCTTTCAATGAGTTTTATGCTACATTCAGTTATATTAATTTTCCGGTAGGAACAACTTTTGTAATTGAGCTTTTGGATCCTTCAAATAATCCTGTAGCTACAACTTTACTACAGCCGCCTGTTAATAATACTCCAACACAACAAACTATTAAATTTGCGGTACCAACAACTTTAGTTGGTGCTGATAATTATGGCGTACGTGTTAAAAGTTCTACAGGAACTGTAAGTACAAGATTTAAAAATGCAGCAGGAAATACTTCTTTTGGAGCTTATTACAAAAATTTCGAAGCCTCTTTTTTCATTAATGACAAAAACAGTACAGCAACACTTTGTTCAGGTGGAAGCATAACACTTTCTGTCGTTACCGAGACTTCATCACCGGCAAATTTCCCAAATCTTAAATACAGATGGTTTAAGGACGATGTTCTTATTTCTGGTCAAACCGGTAAATCACTTAGCGTGAATGCTCCCGGACAGTATTATTCTCAGGTAGATTATGGAGTTTGTACAGAACCAAATATTAGTTCAAACAGGGTTAATGTTGTTTCGTCAAGTTCTGGTTCTGCAGTAACTATTAGTTCAAGTTTAGGAAACCCTTTTTGCTCTAATGGTACAGGAACAGTTTTAACAGCAACATCTGGAAATAGCTACAAATGGTTCAAAGACGGTACTGAAATTAGCGGAGCAACCAATCGCAGTTATACTACAAATGATTCAGGAGTTTATAAAGTTGAAGTAGATTTTGGTGGTTGTGTAGCATCAGGAAGTATTAATCTTAACAGCAGTGGTTTTAATGCGAGCATTGATGTTCCTGAAACTAATACTATAGAAGAAGGTGAAACTTTAAGTGTTAGCATAACAACCGATGCAACAAGTCCAACATTTGAGTGGTATTTAAATGGTAATATCATAAACGGTGTAACAACTGCAAATCATGTGATAGCCGTAAGAGGTAATTACAAAGTTGTAATTTCTCAGGCATCAGGATGTGTGGCTACGAGAGAGTTTAATTTTAAAGTTACCGGTCCGTCAGGTCCGTCAACGGTTATTCCAAATATTATTAAATTAAGTGGTTTAAATCCATATTGGAATATCCCTAGTGAATATAAAAATGCAAACACCAAAGTAATGATTATAAGTTCGAATGGTGATATGGTTCTGGATGTTGTCGATTATCAAGGCGATTGGCCACAGACCTCAATTGATTTTAAAAATGTAAATCCAGTTTATTACTATGTCATTAAAGGCGACACAGGTGAGAAAAAAGGATCAATAACTGTGATTAAATAATATGAAGAAAATTTTACTATTCATAACTTTATTCTACGGTTTTTCAAATTTACTCTATTCACAGGATGCTTCTGAGAATGGAGTTGTTTCGTTTTCATTACCTATAAGAAATTCTTTAAAGTTTAATAGATATTTAATTAACCCGGCATTTAGTTTCGTTCGTGAGCAAAATGCTTATTTAAGTTTTTATAATAAAAGACAATGGACGCAGTTTGAAAACGCCCCAAATAGCTATTTATTTGGTTACTCTGGTCGTTTTAAAGAAAACGAAGCGTTTGCTTTTGGCTTATTTCAACAAAATTATGGTCTAATGACCGTTTTTGGCGGAGTAGGTAACTTTGCGCATAACATCGTTTTAGATCAGGACAGCAATTTAACTTTTGGTTTAAACGTTGGTGCTTACCAAAGTGGTTTAGACAAAGGAAAAATCATATCTGACGATACTGATCTTTTAACCGGTGAATATCCTTCAAATACAATGCTTACTGTAAATCCTGGTATTAACTACGGAACAGCATTTCTTGATTTCGGATTATCTGTAAACAATTTAATCCTATATAATTTTGGTTCAGGAGTTGTAAAAGACGATCCCGAAAGAGCCATAGAATTACACGCAATGTATACAGGATACATTGACAGTTACGGTTTTTTTGAACAAAGTAAATTTTCTGCAATAGTAAAAACAGAAGTTAAATCAGAAAAAACAGTTATTTCAGGTCTTGCCATGATCGCAGTTCCAAAAGGAGTATGGGCTCAGGCAGGATATAATACATTATATGGAGTTTCTGCAGGACTTGGGTTTAATATTACGCCAAATATTGCGATAGAATATAATTATGAAAGAGGTATGGGGAATTTCACCAATTTGGGTGGTTCTCATGAATTTGCGATTGCTTACAAATTCAAAAATAAAAATTACTATTACGGAGATGATGAAGATGGAGCCCTTATAGATCCGGCTAAAGCTAAACCGGTAATGGCTAAGAAAACAACATCTACAACTCCGATTACGAGAGTTGATGGAGCTGAAAAAGCAAAATTAGCTGCCGAAGCAAAAGCACAAGCTGACGCCGAAGCAAAAAGAGTAAGACTTGCAGCTGCAGAAAAAGCGAAGGCTGATGCCGAAGCCGCAGCGAAAGCAAAACTAGAAGCCGACAATAAAGCTAAAGCAGATGCCGAAGCATTAAAAATAAGATTAGCCGCTGATGCAAAAGCGAAAGCCGATGCACAAGCCGCGGAAAAAGCCAGACTTGCCGCAGACAATAAAACAAAAGCTGATGCCCAAGCTGCAGAAAGAGCAAGATTGGCTGCAGATGCTAAAGCCAAAGCTGATGCGCAGGCTGCTGCAAAAGCACAACTTGCTGCTGCAAACAAGCCAAAAACAGCAACTCAACCTACTACTGCTGCAGTAACTCAAAAAACAGCTGCGCAATTGGCTGCTGATAAAGCAAGAGCTGATGCCCAAGCTGCAGAAAGAGCAAGATTAACAGCTGGTAATAAAACAAATGCTGATGCGCAGGCAGTAGAAAGAGCAAGACTTGCTGCAGACAATAAAACGAAAGCCGATGCACAAGCGGAACAAAGAGCAAGATTGGCTGCAGATAATAAAACAAAAGTTGATGCACAAGCTGAACTAAGAGCAAAATTATTAGCCGACAATAAAGCAAAAGCAGATGCACAAGCTGCAGAGCGAGCAAGACTTGCTGCTGATAACAAAGCAAAAGCAGATGCGCAAGATGCTGAAAGAGCAAAACTAGCCGCAGATAATAAAGCCAGAGTAGATGCTCAGGCTGCAGAAAGAGCAAGATTAGCAGCTTCAAAAGGAAAAGTAGATGCTGAAGGTGTGGCTAAAAAAGCAGCTGTTACAGAAACAGTTGCCGAACCACAAAAAACAGCTGCAGAATTGGCTGCTGATAAAGCGAAAGCAGATGCTGAAGCTGCTGCAAAAGCCAAACTAGACGCAGATAATAAAGCAAAAGCTGATGCTGAAGCATTAAAAATTAAACTAGCTGCAGATGCTCAGGCTAAAGCCGATGCTGCAGAAGCAAAACGTAAAGCTGATGCTAAAGCGAAAGCTGAAGCTGCAGATTTACAATCAATATTAGCTGCTGATGCCAAAGCAAAAGCAGATTCTGATGCGCTTCAGGCGAGATTAGCTGCAGAAGCTAAAGCCAAAGCTGCAGCAGCTGTAAAAACAAAAGCAAGTATTGATGCAGCAAACAAAGCAAAATTAGCTGCCGATGCTAAAGAGAAAGCCGCTCAGGAAGCCGCATTAAAAGAAAAAGCCGCAACAGAAGCTAAAGCAAAAGCAGATGAAGAGGCAAGACAAGCAAGATTAGCTTCAGAGGCAAAAGCGAAAGCAGACGCTGAAGCATTGAAAATAAAATTAGCTGCTGATGCAAAAGCAAAAGCTGATGCAGACGCGAAAGCAAAACTTGATGCTGAAGCTAAAGCTAAGGCAGATGCCGAAGCACTTCAGGCAAAACTTGCAGCAGATGCCAAAGCGAAAGCCGACGCTGAAGTACAAGCAAAATTAGCTGCTGAAGCTAAAACTAAAGCCGACGCAGAAGCGCAACAAGCAAAACTTGCTGCAGATGCGAAAGCGAAAGCGGATGCTGAAGCATTAAAAATAAAATTAGCTGCAGATGCTAAAGCCAAAGCAGACGCTGAAGCACAACAAGCAAAACTTGCAGCAGATGCTAAAGCAAAAGCTGATGCTGAAGCTCAACAAGCTAAATTGGCTGCTGATGCAAAAGCAAAAGCGGATATGGAAGCTTTACAAGCAAAATTATTGGCAGATGCCAAAGTAAAAGCGGATGCTGAAGCTACTGAAAGATTAAAAGCAGAACAAGAAGCTAAAAAATTACAAGCAGCAGAAGAAGAGCGTCAGGCAAAATTAGCTGCTGATAAAGCGAAAGCCGATGCAGAAGCACAAAAAGCAAAATTAGCTGCAGATGCCAAAGCGAAAGCGGATGCAGAAGCAGAACAAAAAAGATTAGCTGCTGAGGCTAAAGCCAAAGCAGATGCTGAAGCCCTTCAGGCAAAACTTGCAGCAGATGCAAAAGCTAAAGCTGATGCTGAGGCTCAACAAGCAAAATTAGCCGCAGATGCGAAAGCAAAAGCGGATGCTGAAACTGAACAAAAAAGATTAGCTGCTGAAGCTAAGGCTAAAGCCGATGCAGAAGCACAACAAGCGAAACTTGCTGCAGATGCAAAAGCGAAAGCAGATGCAGAAGCTCAACAAGCAAAACTTGCAGCAGATGCAAAAGCAAAAGCGGATGCAGAAGCTGAACAAAAAAGATTAGCTGCCGAAACTAAAGCGAAAGCAGACGCAGAAGCGCAACAAGCGAAATTAGCTGCAGATGCAAAAGCCAAAGCAGATGCTGAAGCTCAACAAGCGAAATTAGCTGCAGATGCAAAAGCCAAAGCGGATGCAGAAGCTCAACAAGCAAAACTTGCAGCAGATGCAAAAGCAAAAGCGGATGCAGAAGCTGAGCAAAAAAGATTAGCTGCGGAAACTAAAGCGAAAGCCGATGCTGAAGCGCAACAAGCAAAATTAGCTGCTGATAAAGCAAAAGCAGATGCTGTAGCGCTACAGGCAAAACTTGCAGCAGATGCAAAAGCGAAAGCAGATGCAGAAGCTGAACAAAAAAGATTAGCTGCGGAAACTAAAGCGAAAGCCGATGCAGAAGCGCAACAAGCAAAATTAGCTGCTGATGCAAAAGCAAAAGCTGATGCCGTAGCGCTACAGGCGAAACTTGCTGCTGATGCAAAAGCAAAAGCAGATGCGGAAGCTGAACAAAAAAGATTAGCCGCCGAAGCTAAAACTAAAGCCGATGCAGAAGCTCAACAAGCAAAATTAGCTGCTGATGCAAAAGCAAAAGCGGATATGGAAGCGCAACAAGCTAAATTATTGGCAGACCAAAAAGCGAAAGCTGATGCAGAAGCTAACGAGAGATTAAGAGCAGAAGAAGAAAGCAGACAATTAAGATTAGCCGAAGAAGCTCAACAAGCCAAACTGCTTGCAGATGCTAAAGCAAAAGCAGATGCCGACGCACTCGCTAAAGCCAGCGCGACGGATGATGCAGCAAAAGCGATTGATGAATTATCACTTTCATTAGATGCATCTGCTAAAACTCAAAGTGATTTATTGACTCAGTTTAATGCTACAGTAGCCAATAAACAGAAAGATCTTGATGACTTAAAAGAAGAAAATGATTTAAGTGATAAAGGAATTTATAAAGAACCAAAACCGTTTAAAAGTGTAGCTGCTGAGAATAGTCAGATAGAAGCTTTAAAATTACAAATAGCGGAAACAAACAGAATTCAGAAAGATGAAATTGCAAGGCTGACGAATTTATATAACGAAAGACTTAAAAAATTCCCTAATAAAAATGATGCTACAAACAGGGCTTATTTAGAGAAAATAAACCAATTGAAAGCAGCACAATTAAAAATGGAAGCAGACAGTGCAGCGTTACTTGCGAATTTAGAACGTATTAAAGCTGAAACTGAAATTGAGAAAAAACGTAGAATTAAACAGGCAGCATACGAGAATGATCAGGGAAGATATGCGCAGGATGTGGCTGCTCTTAAACGTATAAAAGAGACTACAAAACCAAGTAGTACGCCATTAACTGCAAGTGATTTTGATTTTGGTGAAGACCAGTCGAATATGCAGATTATTAAAAACATTAAAAATGCTGACAGCGGTTTCTATTTAATTATTGCCGTTCACAGCAGTGTTGAAAAAAGAGATGAATTCTTAACTAAAGCGGTTGCCGCAGGACGTACAGATGTGAATTTCTTCTACAACGTAACAACAAGTAAATATTACATCTATTACGAAAAAGTCGAAGGATTGCAAGAAGCTCAAAAGGCTATGGAATCTAAAGGAAAAGAGCCATATAACGGAAAAATGGCTATCGTAAAAGTGGAGAATTAAAGATAAATAAAAGTATAGGCAAACTCTTTTTTAGAGTAAATACTTAAAGATTAAATGTTTATAGTACTAATTATTTTGCTTTCTGATGCCCCTCAGAAACTGAAGTGTAAGTAAAACAAGAATGATTATGAAAAAACCTACTATTTTAAGAACGCTAATTTTTGCTTTGGCATTGTTATTAAATTTTGCATCCTACTCGCAAAATTTAATAGCTTACAATTCAAAATTTGAAGATAATCGACATGAGAATATCTTCTTAAAAGCAAAGAATCAGTCTGGTGATACTGTTAGTTTAGATACTACTGTTACCGGTACTGATAAGATGGCCGCACCAATTATCCCTAACCCTGTAATTAAGTATGCCACGGGTTCTTATGCTGGTTCGGTTTCTACTTGTCCCAACAATGGTGAACAGCTTCCCAAATTATTTTTATGTGGTAAAAATGACGCAAGACTAATTGATACAGGCATTTTACCCGCAAATGCCACTATTGTATGGTCGAAATTAAAAACCGGAACCGGATGTACAGCTTTTGCTAATACAAATTGCCCTAATTATGCTGCTGCATGTGGATGGGATTATTTATCAACCGGTCAAACTTTTTCTGCCGACACAGCTGGTGAATATAAACTGGTTATTACTTATACAGATAAAACAGTATTTACATTCTACTTTAATGTTTATACAAGTGATATTGACCCAACAAATATCTCTAAAAGTAATATTATTACAGGTACAACAGGTTCTTGTACGCTCCCTGGCAGAATAATAGTTAATGGTTTTAACGCAAGTTACGAATACACTATTAGCGCTAGTAGTAATGGTACAACAGCGCCTACAACAGGATGGCAGGACAGTCCAATTTTTGGAAATATTACAACTGCAAGAAACTATAATGTTTTCATAAGATTAAAAAATGTACCGGGCTCTTGTGTTTTTAGAGTTTTAAATGTTCCAATTACTACTGCTGCTGTTAATGTTGCAACAACAATTATTGATCCAAAATGTAGTGGAGACGGAGGTAGTATATTGGTTAAAACCAATGATGTTGGTCTTAATTATACTTATAGACTTTATAAAGGAGCTACTTTAGTAACGACTATAACGAATTCAGGATCTCCTGAATATACTTTTACCGGTTTAGCTCAGGCAAATAATTATAGAGTAGAAGTAGAGATAAGCAGTACTAATTCTACTTGTCATCCGTATAATACGTCACCTAATAATCTAACAATTAAGGCTCCGCCTAGCAGTTTATCAGCTACATTAACTGATATTGCCACTGCATCAGGATGTAGCACCAAAAATCTTCAAATTAATGCTACAGGAGGAACATCACCTTATAAATATTTTTTAAGTATAAATAGTGGTGCTTTTGTTCCTAATACATCTACAACTGTTGTTGTAACAACACCGGGAACCTATACTGTTCGTGTAGAAGATGCTAACGGTTGTCAATTTACAACATCAATTACTAGAAGTGCAGTTACAAAACCAGATTATGTTGTTACACCTACAAGCCCTAATTGTAGTATAACAAAAGGTTCAATAAAAGTAACCGTTAATAATGCTAACGGTTATTCAATGGGTTATAGTTTAAATAGTACAAATAATGGTGATTATGTATCTGGTACTACAGGAACTACTTATAGTAATCTTAATCCTGGAACATATACTGTTTATGTTAGATATAGAATTGGCAATTCAGGAACCTGGTGTGTCGACACTAATGTTGTTACTATAACAGACGCGCCAAATGGTTTAACGGCATCTGCGGGTGTGGCTGCTTTAGCCGGTTGCGGTGCTGATGGAAAAAGTGGTATTGTTAAAATTGCTAATCCATCAGGGGGTATTCCTCCTTATACATATAGTTTTGATGGCGGTAATACATTTATTGCTTCAAATCAAGCAGATATGGCGCCGAATCCAGGTTCACCTACTGGTTACACAGTATATATAAAAGATTCTTCGCCTACACCTTGTATTTATTCAATGTCAGGTATTGTTATTGATGCTAAACCAGCTAATCCGGATGTTATATTTAGTGGAGTAACCTATGATTGTAATGGTTTTGGTACAATAACTGCAACGGCAACTAATCCGGGAGGCGTTAATTATACCTATACTTATAAAATTGATGGGGTAGAGAACACTAATATCCCTGCAAATGTTTTTACTAATATTGGAAGTGGTCAACATACAATTGAGGTGGTATATAATCTACAAAAGGTTTCAACCTACAGTAATTTATTATCCGAAGATTTTGGTAGAGGAAATCCAACCACATCACCGGGTATTAATACAGCATATTGTTTCGAAAATATGTCCGGAACGCATCCAACAGATTATCCTTGTAATAAGGATAATAATATTAATGATGGGGAATATGCCGTAACCAATTATATTACTTATAGATTTGGAACCTGGCTGGACATTAGAGATCATACCAGTGCTGCAGGACCTGTAGATTCTCAAGGAAGATTCCTTGCCATTAATATTGGTGGTGTAGCAGGAGTTGGTGGAATTATTTACAGAAAACCTATTTACGATGTAATTCCAAATCAAGATGTAAAAATTTCATTTTGGGTTGAGAACTTAATTGAAGGAGGTAAGAATTATCCAGATGTTGACCCGGATATCACCATTGAATTAATTGCAGATTTTGGTTTGCCAACACAAACCTTAGTTGCATCGCAAGCAACTGGTATTATACCAAAAAGCAATAAGTGGGAAAATTATAATATGGATTTAAATCCGGGTAATTATACTACTTTAGATTTTGTTGTAAGGTCCTATAGTATTGCGACAGGAGGAAACGATTTAACATTAGATGATATAAAAGTGTATCAGGTTCCTAGAATTTGTGGAGATAAATTTGAAACAAAGTTCACGGTACCAAAAGATAATGCTTTTGATGCGGAAATTATTCCAGTTGGTGATGTTTCATGTAATGGTAAAGCAGACGGTTCATTTAAAATTGTTGTCAAAAATTTTGGTGATAAATGGGAATATTCATTAAATGGAGGAGTTGCAGGTTCTTGGATAGAATCTACTGCTTTAGAAGTTTTAGTTCAAGGTTTAGCGGCAAAAACATATGATGTTAGAGTTCGCAGAGCTGGCACCGCTACCTCTCCTTGTGAAAAAACCCTTTCGCCAATAGTAACTGAAAAAGCAGTATTTGACATAAAAGTTACAAAGATAGATGCTACATGTGCTAGTAATAATTTAGGTACAGTAGACGCAAGTGGTACGACAGGAGGAACTATACCGTATCATTTGGTGCTTATAGATAATACTGATCCAACTAAAATATATCCTTTTCCAGTAGGAAGTTATATTTTAAATGATGTTAAACCAGGAAACTATACCGTTTCAGGAACTGATGACAGAGCTTGTTCAGATATAGGTAGTACAAATTTAACGATCAAACCTGCCGATGCACCAAAAGCAGAACTTGCTCATAGTTCTGGTTTGTGTTTTGGTAATGGTAGTGCTATTATTACGGTAAACATTACCGACGGAGTTGGTCCATATACGTATCAGGTAAGTTATAACGGAGGTGCACTTAGTGCTCCGGTAGCAGAATTTCCTTCACCTACTTTCACCTATAATGCTACAGCACCGGGAACGTATGATTTTACCATTATAGATAAAAGTAATGGATGTAAAGTAATTTTAGCAAGTCAAAAAGTTGACCCAAAAATTACGGCAACTACAGCAATTAAAAACTCATTAACTTGTGATCCGGCTACGCCAGATGCAACTATTGAAGTTACTATTACAGGAGGAACAAGTCCTTATACATATACTGTAACAAATAAAGCAACAGGAGTAGTATTGTTCACCAGTGGTACTATTGCAGGCCCAACATTTACATATTCAACTCAAAATGCAGGGACATATACTTTTGATGTTACAGATAAAAATGGTTGCACGACAACTATTGACGGAACTGTAGATTCATTAGTACCAGTTATCGCTACCCGTACTCCAATCAACCCTACGTGTAATGCAGGTACGAATGGTTCGGTACAATTAGCAGGTTCAGGCGGAGTTGGACCATATATGTTCAGTTTTAACGGAAGTGCATTTACTACCCAGTCTTTATATACAGGTTTGGCAGCAGGAACTTACGGTTATCAGGTAAGAGACAGCAACCAGTGTTTGTCAACTGCAGGTACGGTTACCCTTACAGCTCCAAATCCAATTACAGCAACCAGAACATTTACACCATATACCTGTTTACAAACAGCAACTATTACAGTTACCAGCCCATCAGGGGGAACAGGAGCTTATGAATACAGCATCAACGGAACCACGTTCCAGACAAGTGCAACCTTTACAGGATTAACTAATGGTACTTATACTATTACTGTTAGAGATGCCAATATGTGTACAGCGACATTAGCGCCTGTAACTATTGCACCACTAACACCTCCAACAGCATTAGCATTCAGTAATTCGGCACTTACGTGTCCAACCAACAAGGTTAATATTACCGTTACATCAACAGGAGGTTTTGGAACAAAGACATATAGTATTACTGCCCCTGCATCAGCAATTGGTAATACATCTGGATTAAACAACGGAATCTTTACTAATTTAGATCCGGGAACTTATACATTTCAGGTAAAAGATCAAAAAGATTGTACGTACAGTGATAGTTTTACAGTTGCGCCACTTCCGGCCTTGACCGTAACTGGAACCCGTACCAATGTACAGTGTTCAGGTTCATCAACAGGAACAGCACAGTTTATCGTAAACGGATCAACAGGTTTTACTTATACCTTAAATACAGTTGCTCAGACAGGAACTACCTCACCAATCAACTTAACAGGATTGGCAGCAGGTACCTATACAGTTGAAGTAACCAATACAGCAACAGGCTGTACGGCTACTGCATCGGTAACTATTGCAGCACCTGCAGCAGCATTAGCATTAAGCAATACCCCAACACCAATTACCTGTGACGCACCGGGAAGTGTAACACTTACTGCCACAGGCGGATGGGGAGGAAACAGCTATAGCTTAACCCAGCCTGACGGAACTATTTTAGGACCACAGGCATCCAATACATTTAGCAATTTAACCCAAACAGGAAATTACACGGCAAGCGTAACGGATTCAAACAATTGTAATATTACAAGTCCTTTTACATTAAGCACACCGGTGAAACCTATTGCAAGTGTGACAGGATCAGATATCTGTTATGATGCAACGAATCAGGCAACTATTACCGTTACGGTAACCAATGGAGTTGCACCATACCAATACAGTATCAATAACGGAGCTACTTATCAGGCAGGCAATACCTTCTCAGGACTTGTACCTGGAACGTATACCGTTTTGGTAAAAGATGCTTACGGATGTACTTCTACAGCTATTGTTCAGCCTATTGCAAATCAACTAGCGGTAGGTACAGTTTTAACTAAAGATATAGATTGTAACGTACCACCGGCAGCAAGAATCACCGGAACAGTTTCTGGCGGAACAGCGCCAATTACATATAGTGTTTCTATCAATGGAGCACCCTATACATTAGTTGGTACAGTTGCAGGAACGACATTTACATACGATACAACAACTGCAGGAACATACCAATTTCAGGTAAACGATGCGAGTACTTGTCAGGCTGTTTCTACAGTTTCTACAGTACATGCATTAACACCAGTTACTGCTACCCGTACGCCAATCAACCCTACGTGTAATGCAGGTACAAATGGTTCGGTACAATTAGCAGGTTCAGGCGGAGTTGGACCATATATGTTCAGTTTTAACGGAAGTGCATTTACTACCCAGTCTTTATATACAGGTTTGGCAGCAGGAACTTACGGTTATCAGGTAAGAGACAGCAACCAGTGTTTGTCAACTGCAGGTACGGTTACCCTTACAGCTCCAAATCCAATTACAGCAACCAGAACATTTACACCATATACCTGTTTACAAACAGCAACTATTACAGTTACCAGCCCATCAGGGGGAACAGGAGCTTATGAATACAGCATCAACGGAACCACGTTCCAGACAAGTGCAACCTTTACAGGATTAACTAATGGTACTTATACTATTACTGTTAGAGATGCCAATATGTGTACAGCGACATTAGCGCCTGTAACTATTGCACCACTAACACCTCCAACAGCATTAGCATTCAGTAATTCGGCACTTACGTGTCCAACCAACAAGGTTAATATTACCGTTACATCAACAGGAGGTTTTGGAACAAAGACATATAGTATTACTGCCCCTGCATCAGCAATTGGTAATACATCTGGATTAAACAACGGAATCTTTACTAATTTAGATCCGGGAACTTATACATTTCAGGTAAAAGATCAAAAAGATTGTACGTACAGTGATAGTTTTACAGTTGCGCCACTTCCGGCCTTGACCGTAACTGGAACCCGTACCAATGTACAGTGTTCAGGTTCATCAACAGGAACAGCACAGTTTATCGTAAACGGATCAACAGGTTTTACTTATACCTTAAATACAGTTGCTCAGACAGGAACTACCTCACCAATCAACTTAACAGGATTGGCAGCAGGTACCTATACAGTTGAAGTAACCAATACAGCAACAGGCTGTACGGCTACTGCATCGGTAACTATTGCAGCACCTGCAGCAGCATTAGCATTAAGCAATACCCCAACACCAATTACCTGTGACGCACCGGGAAGTGTAACACTTACTGCCACAGGCGGATGGGGAGGAAACAGCTATAGCTTAACCCAGCCTGACGGAACTATTTTAGGACCACAGGCATCCAATACATTTAGCAATTTAACCCAAACAGGAAATTACACGGCAAGCGTAACGGATTCAAACAATTGTAATATTACAAGTCCTTTTACATTAAGCACACCGGTGAAACCTATTGCAAGTGTGACAGGATCAGATATCTGTTATGATGCAACGAATCAGGCAACTATTACCGTTACGGTAACCAATGGAGTTGCACCATACCAATACAGTATCAATAACGGAGCTACTTATCAGGCAGGCAATACCTTCTCAGGACTTGTACCTGGAACGTATACCGTTTTGGTAAAAGATGCTTACGGATGTACTTCTACAGCTATTGTTCAGCCTATTGCAAATCAACTAGCGGTAGGTACAGTTTTAACTAAAGATATAGATTGTAACGTACCACCGGCAGCAAGAATCACCGGAACAGTTTCTGGCGGAACAGCGCCAATTACATATAGTGTTTCTATCAATGGAGCACCCTATACATTAGTTGGTACAGTTGCAGGAACGACATTTACATACGATACAACAACTGCAGGAACATACCAATTTCAGGTAAACGATGCGAGTACTTGTCAGGCTGTTTCTACAGTTTCTACAGTACATGCATTAACACCAGTTACTGCTACCCGTACGCCAATCAACCCTACGTGTAATGCAGGTACAAATGGTTCGGTACAATTAGCAGGTTCAGGCGGAGTTGGACCATATATGTTCAGTTTTAACGGAAGTGCATTTACTACCCAGTCTTTATATACAGGTTTGGCAGCAGGAACTTACGGTTATCAGGTAAGAGACAGCAACCAGTGTTTATCAACTGCAGGTACGGTTACCCTTACAGCTCCAAATCCAATTACAGCAACTACTACGGTTACACCATATACGTGTTTACAAACAGCTACTATTACAGTTACCAGCCCATCAGGGGGAACAGGAGCTTATGAGTACAGCATCAACGGAACTACATTCCAGACAAGTGCAACCTTTACAGGATTAACTAATGGTACTTATACCATTACAGTTAGAGATGCCAATATGTGTACAGCAACATTAGCGCCTGTAACTATTGCACCATTAACCCCTCCAACAGCATTAGCTTTCAGTAATTCGGCACTTACGTGTCCAACCAACAAGGTTAGTATTACCGTTACATCAACAGGAGGTTTTGGAACAAAAACATATAGTATTACTGCCCCTGCATCAGCAATTGGTAATACATCTGGATTAAACAACGGAATCTTTACTAATTTAGATCCGGGAACATATACATTTCAGGTAAAAGATCAAAAAGATTGTACGTACAGTGATAGTTTTACAGTTGCGCCACTTCCGGCCTTGACTGTAACGGGAACCCGTACCAATGTACAGTGTTCAGGAACATTAACAGGAACAGCACAGTTTATCGTAAACGGATCAACAGGTTTTACTTATACCTTAAATACAGTTGCTCAGACAGGAACTACTTCACCAATCAACTTACCAGGATTGGCAGCAGGTACCTATACAGTTGAAGTAACCAATACAGCAACAGGTTGTACGGCTACTGCATCGGTAACTATTGCAGCACCTGCAGCAGCATTAGCATTAAGCAATACCCCAACACCAATTACCTGTGACGCACCGGGAAGTGTAACACTTACTGCCACAGGCGGATGGGGAGGAAATGCGTATAGCTTAACCCAGCCTGACGGAACTATTTTAGGACCACAGGCATCCAATACATTTAGCAATTTAACCCAAACAGGAAATTACACGGCAAGTGTAACAGATTCAAACAATTGTAATATTACAAGTCCTTTTACATTAAGCACACCGGTGAAACCTATTGCAAGTGTAACAGGATCAGATATCTGTTACGATGCAACGAATCAGGCAACTATTACCGTTACGGTAACTAATGGAGTTGCACCATACCAATACAGTATCAATAACGGAGCAACTTATCAGGCAGGCAATACCTTCTCAGGGCTTGTACCTGGAACGTATACCGTTTTGGTAAAAGATGCTTATGGATGTACTTCTACAGCTATTGTTCAGCCTATTGCAAATCAGTTGCAAGTAAGTACTGTACTGACAAATGGTCCAAAATGTACTGCACCAGATATTACTATTGATGGAACAGTTAATGCCGGAACTCCAAATTATACTTATACAGTAACAATAAACGGAACATTAGATCCTACTGTACATGCAGTAGTTGGAAATGCTTTTACATATACTGATGCTACAGCTGTAACTGCTACAACTCCTACAACATATTTATTCACATTTAGCGATGCTGCGGGTTGTAGCGCTACTTCAACAGTAATTGTTCAGCCTAAAACAAACCCTGACTTTACAGCAGTACAAGGAAATCTTATTTACTGTAACGGGCAAGCTACGGGATCTATCACTGTAACAATTGATACAACTGTTGGTGCTGCTCCTTATGTAATAAATGTTGTAAAAGACAATACACTTTTAGCAATACCAAATGTTAATTATGGTACACAAACTACAGGACTTCCTGGAGGTGATTATATTGTAACCGTAACTGATGCAAATGGTTGTTTACTTACTAAAAATGTTACTATTACTCAGCCGAATCAGATTGTATTTACTGAAGCGGTTACTCAAATTACATGTGTTGGAGGTGGTGCAGGAACTTCATTAGGTTCTATCGCAGTTACCGCTTTAACAGGAGGAACAACTTCAGGATTACCATTACCTGCAAAATCAGGTTTTGTTTATACCTTAACAAGTAATACAAGTGCAACGCAAACTTTTGCTCCGGATGCAAAAGAAGATCATAGTTTCCAAATTTTAAATTTTGGTATTTATGAATTAACAGTTACAGATTTTAACGGTTGTTCAGTTACTAAAACGATAAATATAGCGTCTCCACCTCAGGATTTAACTATTGATGTAACTCAAGGTGCAGCATCATGTACAAATGCGACAGTTGTAGTTAGTGTTAACCCACCAATTCCTGGAGGACCATATCATTTTGCATTATATCCGGTAAATCCGTTAAATCCAAACGATTACGATTACTTAACACACTTGGCTGCATATCATGATGCAGATGCAGTTAGTCCACCAGCTTTACCTGGAGACCCTAATTTGTTAAAGGCTACTTTTACTGGCTTAAATCCGGGAGTTTTATATTCTTTCATTGTTTATGATGAATCAACAAATTGTTATTTCTTTAAACAAGCAGATACAAAAACACCAACGTTGTCAACTTTAACAAGTACTGTTACGCCAGCAAATGTAACATGTATTGGAGCTGCTGACGGAAGTGTATCTTTCACATTCACAAAAAATTTCCCAACACTTACTACTGTTAGTTATCAGATTTATAATTCTCAAACTAATCAGGCAGTAACTCCGGCTATCACGGGAACGGTACCAGGTTTGATTGGAACTGTAACTAGTCCTGTGATTACAGCAGGTCCACTTGCTCCGGGAACTTATTATATTTTATTTACAGAAGTTGGAGGTTCAAACCCAGGTTGTAAAAATTCATCTGCCACATTTACAATTACACAATCTGTAATTCCATTAAAAGTAAATGCAACAGTAAATAGAACTGAAAATTGTAATAAATTAGGTAATATTAGTGTTGCCGCTCAAGGCGGAACAGCACCTTATATGTATCAGGTATTATTATCATCGGCTCCGGCTCCGGTTGCAGCTGATACTAATTGGGTAACTGACACATCATTTGATTTAGCCGCTGGTAGTTATATAGCATATGCAAAAGATGCAAATGGATGTATTCAATTTACTACAGTTAAGATCATTGGTTTAGACCCAACACCTGTTGTAGCAGCGGCATTAGCTGCACAGTGTAATGTTGTAGAGGGTAATTTTGTTATCAACGTAACAGTACCAACAGCAGGCATGTCACCATACACGTTTAGTGTTGATGGCGGAGCATTCCAGTCCCGTACTGCACCATTCAGCATAACGGGCTTATCATCAGGGTCTCATACCGTTGCGATTAAAGACGTAAACGGATGTGGAAATACGGTTCCGGTAAGTATCCTGTCACCATTAGGCATACTGGCAGATATTGCTGCATTACCAACATGTGCTGATAATGACGGATCTATCAAAGTTACGGCAACAGGAGGTTCAGCTTCTGCTAATTACAGATATACATTATTGAATACAGTAACATCAGTAACCACAGGACCACAGGTATCAGATACCTTTACAGGACTTGCTGCAGGAACTTATGACGTTACCGTTACCGATATTGCTGCCGCGTCAGGATGTTCAGTAACAAAACCAGTTGTATTAACAAAACCAACACCGGTAACGTTTAGTACGACTCAGATTAATGTTAGCTGTTTTGGAGGCAATGACGGAAAAATCACAGTTGTTTTACCGGCAACAAATGATAACCCTCCTTATACTTATACCTTAACATCTACTACAGGTCTTCCGGTAGTATCAGTAACACAGCTTAATAATAATGTATTTGCAGGCTTGACAGCCAGAGAATACAGCATTACAGTTACCTCTGCAAGAGGAGGCTGTACTACACCACAATTGGTGACGATTACAGAAGTAAATCCTGTAACGATTACATCAGTAGCAGTTCCTGCTTTTGAATGTGCGCCAGACAATTCAGTAAATACAACAACAGTAACAATAAACGCTCAGGATGGTCATATACCTTATACTTACAGTATAAACGGTACCGATTATTTCTCAAGCAATGTATTTACAGTTGCAGATACAGGAGCATCTACGACATTACATGTTTATGTTAAAGATTTGAACGGATGTATTGATGATGAATTCGTACCAATTACAACCATTCCAAAAATCACCAACGTAACAGTTGCGGGTACAAATATTGACTGTCTAAACGCAGGTAGAGCTACAATTACAGCAACAGGCGGTTCAGGAGACTTTAGTTACCAACTACTGCCAAGCGGCGCACCACAAGCCAATAACTTCTTTATTATCACAGCACCTGGAGATTATTATTTCCGAGTAATTGATAATATCACACATTGTTATTATGATGCACCGGTATTTAAAGTAGCCCCATACAACGTTATTAACCTTGTGGCTACAGCCACTACACCGGTAAGCTGTTTTGGAGATTCCAACGGAGCATTGTCAATCAATGTTTCCAATTATACAGGAACTTACGATTATAGTGTACTAAACGGTGCAGGAACTTCAGTATTAGGACCAATTTCAACTGATACAACAGTAAACCCACGCGTTATTGCAGGATTATTGGCAGGCAACTATACCGTTGTTGTAACAGAAACGGCAAGTCCATTCTGTTCAGTAACCTCAAATGTGGTAACCATTGGTTCACCAAGCGCAGCAGTAACATTGAAACCAGCAGTAATAGTTAATGACAACTGTAATGTAAATGCAGGAAAAATTGTTGCAGAAGCGCAAGGCGGAACAGCACCATATTACTATCAAATCTTGCCGGCAGTAGCTACACCGCCATTGGTAACAGATGCAGGCTGGGCAACAACAAACAATATTTTAAATGCAGAGTCAGGAAACTATGTTGTGTATGTAAAAGATGCCAACAATTGTCCGCAATCACAAGCTGTTGTAATAGGCTTAGACCCAACCCCGGTTGTAGCAGCGGCATTAGCTGCACAGTGTAATGTTGTAGAGGGTAACTTTGTTATCAACGTAACGGTACCAACGGCAGGCATGTCACCATACACGTTTAGTGTTGACGGCGGCGCATTCCAGTCCCGTACTGCACCATTCAGCATTACAGGCTTATCATCAGGGTCTCATACCGTTGCGATTAAAGACGTAAACGGATGTGGAAATACGGTTCCGGTAAGTATCCTGTCACCATTAGGCATGCTGGCAGATATTGCTGCATTACCAACATGTGCTGATAATGACGGATCTATCAAAGTTACGGCAACAGGAGGTTCAGCTTCTGCTAATTACAGATATACATTATTGAATACAGTAACATCAGTAACCACAGGACCACAGGTATCAGATACCTTTACAGGACTTGCTGCAGGAACTTATGACGTTACCGTTACCGATATTGCTGCCGCGTCAGGATGTTCAGTAACAAAACCAGTTGTATTAACAAAACCAACACCGGTAACGTTTAGTACGACTCAGATTAATGTTAGCTGTTTTGGAGGCAATGACGGAAAAATCACAGTTGTTTTACCGGCAACAAATGATAACCCTCCTTATACTTATACCTTAACATCTACTACAGGTCTTCCGGTAGTATCAGTAACACAGCTTAATAATAATGTATTTGCAGGCTTGACAGCCAGAGAATACAGCATTACAGTTACCTCTGCAAGAGGAGGCTGTACTACACCACAATTGGTGACGATTACAGAAGTAAATCCTGTAACGATTACATCAGTAGCAGTTCCTGCTTTTGAATGTGCGCCAGACAATTCAGTAAATACAACAACAGTAACAATAAACGCTCAGGATGGTCATATACCTTATACTTACAGTATAAACGGTACCGATTATTTCTCAAGCAATGTATTTACAGTTGCAGATACAGGAGCATCTACGACATTACATGTTTATGTTAAAGATTTGAACGGATGTATTGATGATGAATTCGTACCAATTACAACCATTCCAAAAATCACCAACGTAACAGTTGCGGGTACAAATATTGACTGTCTAAACGCAGGTAGAGCTACAATTACAGCAACAGGCGGTTCAGGAGACTTTAGTTACCAACTACTGCCAAGCGGCGCACCACAAGCCAATAACTTCTTTATTATCACAGCACCTGGAGATTATTATTTCCGAGTAATTGATAATATCACACATTGTTATTATGATGCACCGGTATTTAAAGTAGCCCCATACAACGTTATTAACCTTGTGGCTACAGCCACTACACCGGTAAGCTGTTTTGGAGATTCCAACGGAGCATTGTCAATCAATGTTTCCAATTATACAGGAACTTACGATTATAGTGTACTAAACGGTGCAGGAACTTCAGTATTAGGACCAATTTCAACTGATACAACAGTAAACCCACGCGTTATTGCAGGATTATTGGCAGGCAACTATACCGTTGTTGTAACAGAAACGGCAAGTCCATTCTGTTCAGTAACCTCAAATGTGGTAACCATTGGTTCACCAAGCGCAGCAGTAACATTGAAACCAGCAGTAATAGTTAATGACAACTGTAATGTAAATGCAGGAAAAATTGTTGCAGAAGCGCAAGGCGGAACAGCACCATATTACTATCAAATCTTGCCGGCAGTAGCTACACCGCCATTGGTAACAGATGCAGGCTGGGCAACAACAAACAATATTTTAAATGCAGAGTCAGGAAACTATGTTGTGTATGTAAAAGATGCCAACAATTGTCCGCAATCACAAGCTGTTGTAATAGGCTTAGACCCAACCCCGGTTGTAGCAGCGGCATTAGCTGCACAGTGTAATGTTGTAGAGGGTAACTTTGTTATCAACGTAACGGTACCAACGGCAGGCATGTCACCATACACGTTTAGTGTTGACGGCGGCGCATTCCAGTCCCGTACTGCACCATTCAGCATTACAGGCTTATCATCAGGGTCTCATACCGTTGCGATTAAAGACGTAAACGGATGTGGAAATACGGTTCCGGTAAGTATCCTGTCACCATTAGGCATGCTGGCAGATATTGCTGCATTACCAACATGTGCTGATAATGACGGATCTATCAAAGTTACGGCAACAGGAGGTTCAGCTTCTGCTAATTACAGATATACATTATTGAATACAGTAACATCAGTAACCACAGGACCACAGGTATCAGATACCTTTACAGGACTTGCTGCAGGAACTTATGACGTTACCGTTACCGATATTGCTGCCGCGTCAGGATGTTCAGTAACAAAACCAGTTGTATTAACAAAACCAACACCGGTAACGTTTAGTACGACTCAGATTAATGTTAGCTGTTTTGGAGGCAATGACGGAAAAATCACAGTTGTTTTACCGGCAACAAATGATAACCCTCCTTATACTTATACCTTAACATCTACTACAGGTCTTCCGGTAGTATCAGTAACACAGCTTAATAATAATGTATTTGCAGGCTTGACAGCCAGAGAATACAGCATTACAGTTACCTCTGCAAGAGGAGGCTGTACTACACCACAATTGGTGACGATTACAGAAGTAAATCCTGTAACGATTACATCAGTAGCAGTTCCTGCTTTTGAATGTGCGCCAGACAATTCAGTAAATACAACAACAGTAACAATAAACGCTCAGGATGGTCATATACCTTATACTTACAGTATAAACGGTACCGATTATTTCTCAAGCAATGTATTTACAGTTGCAGATACAGGAGCATCTACGACATTACATGTTTATGTTAAAGATTTGAACGGATGTATTGATGATGAATTCGTACCAATTACAACCATTCCAAAAATCACCAACGTAACAGTTGCGGGTACAAATATTGACTGTCTAAACGCAGGTAGAGCTACAATTACAGCAACAGGCGGTTCAGGAGACTTTAGTTACCAACTACTGCCAAGCGGCGCACCACAAGCCAATAACTTCTTTATTATCACAGCACCTGGAGATTATTATTTCCGAGTAATTGATAATATCACACATTGTTATTATGATGCACCGGTATTTAAAGTAGCCCCATACAACGTTATTAACCTTGTGGCTACAGCCACTACACCGGTAAGCTGTTTTGGAGATTCCAACGGAGCATTGTCAATCAATGTTTCCAATTATACAGGAACTTACGATTATAGTGTACTAAACGGTGCAGGAACTTCAGTATTAGGACCAATTTCAACTGATACAACAGTAAACCCACGCGTTATTGCAGGATTATTGGCAGGCAACTATACCGTTGTTGTAACAGAAACGGCAAGTCCATTCTGTTCAGTAACCTCAAATGTGGTAACCATTGGTTCACCAAGCGCAGCAGTAACATTGAAACCAGCAGTAATAGTTAATGACAACTGTAATGTAAATGCAGGAAAAATTGTTGCAGAAGCGCAAGGCGGAACAGCACCATATTATTACCAAATCTTACCGGCAGCCGCTACACCGCCACTGGTAACAGATGCAGGCTGGGCAACAACAAATAACATTTTAAATGCAGAGTCAGGAAATTATGTTGTGTATGTAAAAGATGCCAACAATTGTCCACAATCACAAGCCGTTACAATTGGTTTAGACCCAACCCCGGTTGTAGATGCACAATTAGCTGCACAGTGTAATGTTGCGGAGGGTAACTTTGTTATCAACGTAACGGTACCAACTGTAGGAGTTTCGCCATACACGTTTAGTATTGACGGAGGAGCGTTCCAGTCACGTACGGCGCCATTCCCTATTACAGGTTTATCTTCAGGGAATCACAGTGTTGCGATTCATGATGTAAACGGATGTGGAAACACAGCTACAGTTAATATCTTGGCACCGCTTGAATTACGTGCAGAGGTTACTAAAACACCTAATTGTACTGCTTCTGATGGTGAGATTACTTTAACTGCTTCTGGAGGAACAGTACCAAGTGGTTATCTTTATACAAAAGATGGTTGGTTAACATCTCAGCCAACAGGAGTGTTTGGTAATTTAGCACCTGGATCTTATAACTTCATAGTAAGAGATATTGCTACAGGTTGTGAGAAACCGGTATCTCAAACAATTGAGGCTCCAACACTTGTAACAGGAATTACATTAACGCCAAGACCGGCAACTTGTAATGGTTACTCAGACGGTAGTATTACTGTAAGTCTTGCTGCTTCAAACAATAACCCGGTTTATGAGTATACTTTAACAAATACGGTTACATTAGCAGTGGTTGGTCCACAACAAAGTAATTTGTTTTCAGGATTAGCTGCAGGATCATATTCAGTTAAAGTTACATCAGGAAAAGGTTGTTCAGATACAGCGACAACTACTATAGATCAACCAAATCCTATTGTTGTAGATCCTCCGCTTGTAACTCAATATAAATGTACAACAGGAAACTCACCAATCAGAGCAACGATTACTGTTAACTCTGTAAATGGTGGAGCAGGTGCAGGTCACTATGTGAGATACATATTTACAAGAGGAACTACAGTAGTACAAGACGGAGCTTCGAACGTATACACTGAAACTGATTTTGCAGGAGGAAGTTATACTGTAAAAGTAATAGATGATAAAGGTTGTGATGGTACTACAACTGTACCAGCAATTGCTCCATTCATTAGTATAGATGCTATTCAAGTAGCAGTAAACCAAGCAATTACTTGTAAAGTACCAGAAACAATTCAGATTACTGTAAAAACTACTCCGGCAGGAGCAACACCTAATTTAAGTTATACAGTAACTGGTCCTAACGGATACAATCAAACAAATACAAATGGATTGTTTGCAGGTTTAGGTATTGGAGATTTCTTAATGACAGTAGTAAATACAGATACAGGTTGTATACTTGAAGACTACCATTATGTTAAAGATCCTAATACTTATGCAATTCAGGCTGTAGCAACAACAAGTCAAATTTGTTTTGGTACAACTAACGGAAGTGTTGATTTAACTTTTGTAGATAATCAGCCAACTCCATCAAATGATGCAGGAGCGTTCTCATATGTTATTGATAGCGAAGACGGAACAGTTCACCTTACGGGAACAACAGCTAATGCTGGTCCGTTTACAATACCAAACCTTAAAGCAGGTATTTACCATGTCACAGCGACAATGGTAAACCCAATAGGATGTGATGTAGAGACATCATTTAGTATTGATCAGCCTTTAGAAGCATTGGCAATTAATTTAGAGCACACAGTAATTACTTGTGCTGCTAATAATAATGGAACTATTACAGCGTCTGCTACAGGTGGTTGGACAGGTGATTACCAATACCAATTGGTAGGACCAGGAAACACTGGAGGATACTCAGATAAATACTATTTTGATAACCTGGCAGTTGGTACATATACCGTTAATGTTAAGGATAGTAAAGGATGTATAGATAGTGATCAGGTAATCTTAACTCTTCCGAATGCAATTAACTTTACAGCAACACCAAGCGTAACAGTGTTAACATGTTTTGGAAATAAAGATGCTATAATAACCGTTTCAGCTCCAACAGGAGGAGTAGGAACTAGTTACAACTATACTTTAAGTTATGTTTATAATGGAGAAATAGTTTCATGGGGTCCACAATCTTCAAATGTATTTACTGGTTTAGGATCAGGAGATTACACAGTAACTGTTAGAGACGGCTTTAGTTGTGAGGCATCAAGTACATTAAGTATTGCTGAACCAACTATGGTAGAACCAAGTTTATCTACAAAAATTGGAAACACTTGTAAAACAGATGCTGTACTTACACTTAGTGTAACAGGAGGTACAGGTCCTTACAGTTATAGTGTAGATGGTATTAACAACTTTAGTCCAACTTTCAATTCAACTGTTGATATTCCGGCGTTAGTAGGTAAACATACTTATTTCGTAAAAGACAATTTAGGTTGTGTGAGCTATAAAACAAATGAGATTGAAGTACCGGCTATTGAGCCTCTGGCTATGACTGTTGATGCAAATGGTTTAAATGTTAGTTGTACAGGAAATAACAGCGGAATAATTTTCGTATCGGCAACAGGTGGTTTAGGTGATTATGAATATTCATTATCAGGTAAAGAAACCAGACCGGCGCAAGCTGAAGGAATTTTCGAAAACCTTTACGCAGGTACCTATACCGTTCACGTTAAGAGTGTGGATTGTGAAGAAGATAAAGTTGTTGTAATAACAGAAACTCTAACTGCTTTGAATGCTACTTTTGATGTTACTCCAGTAAAATGCTGGTCAGATAAAGACGGTAAAATTGTTATAAACGCAACTGGCGGAACAGGAACTATTAAATATGCAATTTCGCCAAACTTAAGCCAGTTTGTAGAAAACAATGTGTTTACAGGTTTAGAAGCTGGAAGATATACAGTAATTGTTCAGGATGTATTAGGTTGTACAGGAGGTTCTCCTTTTTACATAGATGTATTGCAACCAGATATTTTAATTGCTTCTATTATTCCTAACTCTGTATTGCCTGAAATTTGCGCAGGAGATAAAGATGCAGCATTTAGTATTCAGGTTCAAGGTGGAGTAGGTCCATATTTTGAAAGTCTGGATAACAGTGATGGACCATTTAAACCTTTTGCAGGAAATATTAAAGACTATGTAGGTCTTGTAGGTGGAAAACGTAGTGTCTTCATAAAAGACAGTAATGGATGTATCAGTCAAGTAGATATTGATATGCCAGATGCAGTAGCTCTGAAGCCAACAGTAGAGGTAAATTACGATTGTGTGAATAATACTCAGGCTAATTTTGTTAAAGTTGACCCAGGTTACGAAGATCATTCTCAAATAGATTATTCTCTTGATGGTGCTGCATTCGTGCCAGGTAATATCTTTACAAATGTTGCTCAGGGTGATCACACTATTACAGTGAGACATACAAACGGATGTCCTGCCGATGTTAAGTTCAACATAAAAGCATACACTGCTTTAGGATTGAAGCTAGACGGAAAACAAGAAATGAATATTATTTCGGTTATTGGTACAGGTGGAGCTCCGGCTTATGAGTATAGTTTTGATGGTGGACCGTTTACATCTGAAAATAAATTCAAAATTTACGAATCCAGAGATTATATAATAATCGTTAGAGATCAAAACGGATGTACTTTCGAATGGAAATTCCCTGGAACTTATTATGACGTTTGTCTTGATAATTACTTTACGCCAAACGGAGATGGAGTCTATGACACATGGGGTCCTGGTTGTACAAATATTTACAACAACCTTACGTACTCAATCTTTGACAGATACGGTCGTGTAATTGCCAAATACCACTACGGTCAAAAATGGGATGGTAGATATAACGGAGAAGAATTACCTTCAGGTGATTACTGGTATGTTCTTAAACTAAATGACGAGAAAGATGATAGAGAGTTTGTTGGACATTTCACTTTATACAGATAACAAAATAGAGCCCCAAATTATGTTATCTAAAAAAATTATTACAATGAAAAAATTAATTTTATCCTTAGTACTCATGGCTGTAACAACAAGTTACAGCCAAGAGTTAAACCTACCGGTATTTACCCAGTATTTAGCTGATAACCCTTTTGTACTTTCTCCTGCTTATGCGGGTATTGGTGATAATCTTAGAATTCGAGCCAATGGACTTACACAATGGGTTGGAATTAAAGATGCGCCCGAAAATCAGTCTTTATATGCGGATTTTCGTATTTTAGATCGTTCCGGAATAGGTATCTCGCTATACAATGATAAAAATGGATATACAAGACAAACGGGAGCTAAGGTCTCATTTGCACATCACTTAATATTGGATTATTACTCCAAACAATATCTGTCTTTTGGTATTTCATATAACTTTAATACCTTTAAAATTGACATTGATGAATTCAATAATACAATCGAACATCCTATTTTGGATCCTTCGGTAACAGATAATCGTTATACATCAAATAACAACTTTGATGTTAGTGCTTTATACCGTAACAAAAACTTTTATTTAAGTTTTAATGCGAATAACATTTTGCAAAAAAATACCGATAGATATCGTGGAGTAGAACCAAGTTTACTTTCAAACTATCAAGTGTATACCGGTATGATTTTTAAAGACGGAGAAAACAGCCGTATCGAATACGAACCATCTGTTTACTACCAATATTTTGCAAGTGATAAACGTTCTACAACCGATTTTAACTTCAAATACAGACGTTACAATCGTTACGAAGATTATTATTGGATAGGAGTTTCATACCGTTTCCTAAACGACCAGTTTCCAAAACCATTATCAGTTGGGCCAATGGTAGGTTTCATGAAATCTAAATTTTACTTCGGATATTCCTATCAGGTAATGTTCAACGATCTTGGAAATTATAATACAGGAACACACTCCATAACTATTGGTTTCGATTTCTTCGGATCAATCAGTAACTGTCCTTGTACACAAAGTCCGGTTCACGACTAATATTGCAGATAAGATTTACTGTAAACTAAATACTATATTTTTTCGTTTTAAAATAAAAATGAAAGACCAATATTTGGTTTACAGTAACTTTTAACTGTTAAAAATTATATCAGACAATTTTGTATTTTTTGAAATAAATTTGTTTGTTTTCTTAATTTACAACGTTTTCGTTGTTATTGATAGGTTATTTTTAGATTTTCCGAATTTAATACTTCATTAAAAGTTCTATATTTGTTATTCTTTCAAAAAATTAAAAAATTATCAAATGAAAACTTTAAACGATTTCGACTTTAAAAATAAAAAAGCAATAATCCGTGTTGACTTCAATGTGCCTTTGGATGAAAACTTTAATGTAACAGATGCAACACGTATTGAAGCAGCAAAGCCAACCATTGATGCCATATTAAAGCAAGGTGGAAGCGTAATTTTGATGTCGCATTTAGGAAGACCAAAAGGTACCGAAGAAAAATACTCATTAAAACATATTTTAAAAACAGCTTCAGAGATTTTAGGAGTTCCGGTACAGTTTGCTGAAAACTGCGTTGGCGAAGTAGCACAGTCAGCTGCAAAAAACCTAAAACCGGGAGAAGTTTTATTACTTGAAAATTTACGTTTTCATGCAGAAGAAGAAGCCGGAGATGTTGCATTTGCAAAAGAATTAGCTTCACTTGGAGATATCTACGTAAACGACGCATTTGGAACCGCACACAGAGCGCATGCTTCGACAACCATTATTGCACAATTTTTTCCAACAGAAAAATGCTTCGGAACATTATTGGCGAAAGAAATTGAAAGTTTAAACAAAGTACTTAAAAATAGCGAGAAACCAGTTACAGCCGTTCTTGGGGGATCTAAAGTTTCTTCGAAAATTACCGTAATCGAAAATATCTTAGATAAAGTAGATCACATGATTATTGGCGGAGGAATGACATTTACATTCATCAAAGCACAAGGTGGTAAAGTTGGAGATTCTATTTGTGAAGATGATAAACAAGAATTAGCACTTGAAATTTTAAGACTGGCTAAAGAAAAAGGAGTACAAATTCATATACCTGTTGATGTTATTGCTGCAGATGATTTCTCAAACACAGCAAATACAAAAGTAGTAGATGTAAGAGAAATTCCTGATGGATGGCAAGGTCTTGACGCAGGTCCTAAATCATTAGAAAATTTCAAAAAAGTAATTCTAGAGTCAAAAACAATATTATGGAATGGTCCGTTAGGCGTTTTTGAAATGGAATCTTTTGCTAAAGGAACCATTGCTTTAGGAGATTATATTGCAGAAGCTACAGAAAAAGGTGCCTTTTCACTAGTTGGAGGAGGAGATTCTGTTGCCGCAGTAAAACAATTCGGATTTGAAGATAAAATGAGTTACGTATCTACCGGAGGTGGTGCTATGCTTGAAATGTTAGAAGGAAAAGTATTGCCTGGAATCGCTGCGATTTTAGACTAAATATCACAATTAACATTTTTTTACATAGTTTTCTTCGTTAATCTGTTTAAGTTTGCAAAAGTAACAGTTCTGTAATTGGTTGAATTATAGAATTTTAAATAAAAGTTATATGATTGTAAAAAAAATTTCATTAGCGGTTTCGGTTTTATTTTCGATGGCTTCTTTTGCGCAAGATGTTGCGAAGGCAGATATCCAAATTAAACCAGATGTTAAGATCTCGTATTTAGATTCAGTAAAAAGCTCTTTCAAAAAAGATGATATGGCTACACGCGTAGACAGTCTTTGGATGAACGAATTAGTGAGTTTAGATATATACGATGATTTAACCAAAGACATTCAAACCATCAATACAGATATTACTGTAGATGAGGAATTGCCAACTGAGTTGCTTAAACAGCGACTACAGGTTATGAATGAAAAATCGCCTTTTGAGATCGAATACAATCAGGGCTTAGAAAACATAATAAAGTCATTTCTTAAAAATCGTAAAAAATCATTTTCACGATTAATGTCTTTGTCAGAATATTATTTCCCAATCTTTGAGGACGCTTTTGCCAAACAAAACGTTCCATTAGAAATTAAATATTTAGCCGTTGTAGAATCTGCTTTAAACCCTAAAGCAGTTTCTCAAATGGGCGCCACCGGTCTTTGGCAATTCATGTACGGAACCGGAAAACAATACAATCTTAAAATAGATTCCTATATTGACGAACGCAGCGATCCTTTAAAAGCGACAGCAGCATGTTCAGAATATATGACCAAAATGTTCAAAATTTTTGGCGATTGGGAATTAGTTTTGGCTTCCTATAATTCAGGTCCCGGAAATGTTACAAAAGCGATTCGTCGTTCCGGAGGAAAAACAAAATACTGGGATATCCGTAACCATCTTCCAAAAGAAACTCAAGGTTATGTTCCTGCATTTCTTGCAACAATGTATCTTTTTGAATTTCATAAAGAACACGGAATTAACCCGGAAAGAGCTGTTGTTAAAAACTTTGAAACAGATACAGTTCAAATCAAAAATCAAATGTCATTCAAACAAATTGCAGATTTGTTAGACATGCCACAATCACAAATACAACTTTTAAATCCTTCGTATAAGTTAGGCATAGTTCCATTTTATCAAAACGAACCACATTTTTTACGTTTGCCAAAAGATAAAATTTCAACTTTTGTTTCTAACGAAGCTCAAATTTATGCTTACGTAAATTATCAATCGCAACACAAAGGACTTCCAAAACAACTGGCTTTAAAAGTTACACCAAAAGGAAAAGCGAAATTGGATAATGCTGTTGCAGCATCAGAAACACAATTTTATAAAGTTAGAAAAGGCGATAACCTTGGTTCAATTGCAGACAAATATGACGTTTCGATTTTAGAATTAAAAAAATGGAACAATCTTAAAGGAAATGCAATCGCACTTGGAAAAACCTTGAAAATCAAAGCAAACACTGATTCAATTGCAAAAGCTCCAAAAGAGTTGAAAACACCTGAAATTGATAAAAAACAAGTTGAAGAAGCAGTTGCATCATCAGATAACAACACAAAATCCGGTAAAAATCTGGAATACGTAGTTGTTGCCGGAGATAATTTAGGAAGTATTGCTAAAAAATTCGACACAACAATTGCTGATTTAAAAGAGTTAAACAATCTGACTACAAACAATCTTGGATTAGGAAAAACATTAATTGTTGGTAAAGAAATTCATTTTGAAGAAACAACAACGACAGCAAATACTGCAGTAGCTTCAGCATCAGTTGACTCATTCAGAAAAAAAACAGCATCAGCAAAAAATATTGGAGAAGATTATTACGTTAAAAAAGGAGATTCATTATATAGTATTTCAAAAAAATATCCCGGAGTAACTATTTCAGACATTAAAAAATGGAATAACATTAAAGACGGAGATATTAAACCCGGAATGAAACTTAAAATAAACGGATAATAAAAAATCTTGACTAAATTTGGGTTTTATTTCATTAAACTAAGAAAATGAATAAAACCCATTTTTTATACCTGTTACTTTCGTGTTTGTTCGTTTCTTGTGCTAAAAACGAGAAGCAGCCACAGCCTGTTTCCGGCAAAACAAATACTATATCTATTATCATCGACGATCAGTTGTGGTATGGCGAAGTAGGCGATACCATTCGAAATAAATTTGCATCTCCCGTTTTGGGACTCACCCAGGAAGAACCGTTATTTACCATCAATCAATATCCGGCTAAATTACTCGAAGGTTTTGTTACCGATAGCCGAAGCATTATTGTAGTTAAAAAAACGGCAACAGATAAGTTTGCAATCAAACACAGCAAAACATTACCACACAATACATTTCGTATTTACGGAAAATCTGTAGATGATATTATTTGCAGTATCGAGTTAAATTCGACACAAATTATCAAAATGATTCGTGATGCCGAGATTCAAAAGATTCAGCAGGACAATAGAAAATCGTTATTGAATCCGGCAGTAATAAAGAACAAGTTTCATATCAGCTTACAAATTCCTTCCGGTTACGAATATATGTTGCATAAAAAGAATTTTATGTGGCTTAAAAAAGAGATTATAAGCGGGAACACAAGTTTGCTTATTTATCAAATTCCAATTCGGAGACTCACCAAAGGTTCAGATATTGTAGGCAATATTGTTCGAATGAGAGATTCAATTGGACGATATATAAAAGGCCGCGAACCGGATACACCAATGATTACCGGTGAAGCTTATGCGCCTTATTTTTCAAATACCGAATTAGACGGAAAGAAAGCTTTTGAGACAAAAGGAACCTGGGAATTGAAAAATGACTTTATGACCGGGCCTTTTATTAATTATGCAATTATCGACGAAGCGTACAGCAGGATTTTAGTAATTGAAGGATTTTGTTATTCACCGTCAAATCAGGAAAGAGACTTAATGCTTGAATTAGAAGCAATTATAAAATCGGTAAAAGTCGACAAAAGGTAATTTGTTTTATTTTTCGTACATTTGGCGTCATAACCAATAAATCGATTAATCATGAAAAAAATCTATCTTACATTGTCAATTTTGGCACTGTGTTTTGTTTCCTGTAAAAAGGAAGTAAAGGCAGATACTGAAGAAGTAAACGTTACCGATACTATAAAAACAAAACAGCCAATAGCAGAACAACCTCTGGATTCTGCAGCACAAATGAAAGCTTGGGCCGATTATGCAACTCCGGGTAGTGCACACAAATTAATGGCCAATGAAACAGGTACATGGAACTGTGATATGACTTTTTGGTCAGAACCAAATGGTAAACCGCAGAAAGCAAATTCAACAGCAATCATAAAAATGATACTTGGCGGTCGTTATCAGGAAACAAACTATAGCGGAACAATGATGGGACAATCATTTCAGGGAAAAAGTACATTGGCATACAACAATGCAAACAAAGAATATACAACCACTTTTATCGATAATATGGGAACAGGAATGTTAGTTGCCACAGGTAAATTTGATGATAAAAACAAAAGCATGGAACTAAAAGGTGATATGATCAATCCGTTAAACGGAAAAAAAACACCATATCGTGAAATCTATACTATTGTTGATGCAACAACCCGTAAAATGGAAATGTTTGATGTAAAAAATGGTGAAGAATTTAAAAGCATGGAAATTATAATGAAGAAAAAATAAAATCTATATTCAGATTCAGACAATAAGAAAATCCTGATTACAAACTGTAATCAGGATTTCTTTTTTAAAATAAATAGTAATTTAAAATTTTCAAGTAATTTAGCTCTTTGTAAAAACAGCAAGTAGTAAAATGGAATTAAAATGGAAAATAAAGCCTTTTGAGGCATTAACTGTTAATGAATTGTATGATTTGCTCAAAGTAAGGAGCGAGATCTTTGTAGTAGAGCAAAATTGTGTCTATTTAGACATTGACGGCAAAGACAAGAAAGCATTACACCTAATTGGAGAATACGATAATAAAATTGTGGCTTATGCACGTTTATTTGATGCAGGAATTAGTTTTGATAATGCATCTATCGGCAGAGTAGTAGTTGATGCCAATTACAGAGATAAAAAATGGGGACATGATCTAATGCGTGAAGCCATTGCCGGAATAAAGTCTAACTTCAATAAAGATAAAATTACTATTGGCGCACAGTTGTATTTAAAGAAATTCTACGAAAGCCACGGATTTGTGCAAACCAGTGAAATGTATCTTGAAGATGACATTCCGCATATTGAGATGACGAGAGAATAAAATTATTGACCTTTTAATCTCTTTAATTCTTCTCTGAGATTTTTATTTTCCTCCTTTAATAATTCAATGTGTTCCATGATAAAGTCAGGGATATTGATTTGACGTATATTTATTTCAGCATTTTCGACAGACTTTTCTTCATCAGCTTCGTAAATAGATTCCTTTTCTACAGCTAATTCTTTTGCAATTCTATTCCACTCGATGTCCGAAATATTTTTGCGTCCATTTTCCCTACGGCTGTAATTAGATTGCGACATACCTATTAAATCTGCCAATTCCTGCTGAGAGAATCCTTTTGCTAATCTGGCTTGTATAAGTTTTGTCTTGCTCATATTTAATTCATTTCTCGATTAATAAAGTAATAATAATTTAAGAATTTTTAAATATATACAATATTTTTTGTAAGATATTATTTTAGTATAAAAAACATTATGCAAATAAATTCGCATAATACTGCATAGGGTTATAATGCTTTGCATTGTATGTTTGTGGAGTAATCTTAAAGGTATCTTTAATATCTAATCAAAGTCGACTTGATTTATTAAAGGTTTTTTTAAGTAAATACTAACAATTAAAAAATTAATTATGAAAACAGAAAAGAAAAAATTTTTCTTTGAGAAAAATGAAAAAGAGATTGATGCTTCCATTGTTTTAGAAAAGAGCCAAATGAAAAAAATTACCGGAGGGAATTTGGATAGGGATCCTTCAAATGATAGAACCTATACAGAAAGTACATATGTAAGACGTTAGTTAATTTTTTCAAATAATTTTTATGGGCGATTAATCGCCCATTTTTAATGATACGATATGTATACCTCAAACCTAGTAATAAAAGTCGCAAGTCTATGTAATTTAAATTGTACATATTGTTATGTATATAATATGGGTGATACTAGCTATAAAAGACAACCAAAATTTATGAGTCAGGAAGTCATAGAATCAATGCTGTTGAGAATTAAAAATAATTGTATTGAAAACAATCTTAAAGAATTTTTTATAGTTTTTCATGGTGGAGAACCTCTGCTTGCAGGAATAGATTTTTATATAAATTTTGTTGAAACTCAGAAAAAAATTATTCCAGATAATATCTTGATTGAATACTCAATGCAGTCTAATGGTACTTTATTAACAAGGGAATTTGCAGATGCTTTAAAAAAATTAAATATCCAGATAGGAATAAGTATTGATAGCTCGCCAAAGTCAAATAATAATAACAGAATTTATCATAACGGAAAAGGATCTTATAATGAAATTGTGAAAGGATTTAATATTGTAAGGAAAACATATGGAGATGAAATGGCAAATTGTCTTTGTGTAATTGATACTACACAAGAAGCAAGTAAAGTTTATAGCCATTTTAAAAAATTAGGCGCTAAATCCGTTCATTTTTTATTTCAGGATTTTAACTATATCCAATCTACACAAGAAGATGTGCCAAAAGTTGGAAAATGGCTTAGTGAAATGTTTGAGATATGGTACAATGACAATGATAAGAAGAAACCCAATATAAGACCATTAACAGATCTAATCGCACTAATTTTTGGTAAAACTAGAGGTACTGAGATTTTTGGAAGCAGTATAAACCAAACCTTAATAATTGAAACAGATGGTAGTATAGAAACCGTTGATACTTTAAAAATTTGTGGTGATGGATTTACAAATACTAAATTTAATGTATTAAGTAATGACTTAAATCTAATATATAAAGAATCAAATCTTGCAAGAATGTATTATAATAGCCATACTAATTTATGTAATACTTGTCAGAATTGCATAATAGAACCAGTTTGTGGTGGTGGTTATTTAGGTCATCGTTTTTCAAAAACTAATTT
The DNA here is from genome assembly GCF_025947065.1 of Flavobacterium sp. N1736. Taxonomy (NCBI): domain Bacteria; kingdom Pseudomonadati; phylum Bacteroidota; class Flavobacteriia; order Flavobacteriales; family Flavobacteriaceae; genus Flavobacterium; species Flavobacterium sp. N1736. The sequence continues at coordinate 3,821,788 of NZ_CP109994.1, read as the reverse complement.
ATTTGATAACCCATCTATTTATTGTAAGGAAATAATTGAACTTATTTGTTATATCCAGAATGAAGTATTAAACGATATGTCCAAAGAAACAATACTAGAATCAGGAATAGAGTATCTTAATTTTAATGATATAACTAAATCTTTTTCAAATGAAAATAATTAAATTACTTGTACTATACATCATAATTTTTTTTTCGAATTTAATTGTAAATGCTCAAAAGAGTGATGATTTTTATCTTCAAAAAGCGGGATTTACGAAAACAGTTTTAAAAACGAAGAATGATACAATTGTTTTTCTGACTTCCGTAAGCAATTCTAATAATGCAAAGCCCACTATTTTATTTGTACAAGGATCACTGCCATTGCCTGTAATTTTTTACGATCAGGAATCTGCAAATTCCACTATTCCGTTTAGCATAAAAGAATATATAAATAAATTCAATTTTGTAATTGTTGCTAGAAAAGGAATTCCATTAATAGGCAGCTATGATAGAGATAGTCAAGGTTATGTAAACGAAAAAGCAGAGATTCCTAAAGAATACACCCAAAATAATAATCTCTATTACAGAGTTAGTCAGGTTAAATCGGTTCTAAACTATTTGCATAAAGATAAAAGAGTAAAAAAAGATTCAATATTTGTCATTGGGCATTCAGAAGGTTATAGAGTTGCAGCAAGGTTAGCAGAAGACAATAAGAAGATTACAAAATTAGTTTGTATGTCTGCAGACCCTTTCAACAGAATTTCTGAAAGTATAATGCGAGAACGTATTAAATCTTTTGAAACAAAAAATGATACTTCAAATCAATTAGAAATCAACGAATTGATTAATGATTACAAAAATATACCATCAAGCAAAATAAAATACAAGACTAACATAGGATTTAATAATTGGTTGAGCTACAATGAGAATCTAAGTTATGAAAGCCTTAGAAAATTTAAAAAGCCATTATTAATTGTATATGGTACAGCTGATATTGGCTCAATACACAATGATTTGATACCTTTTTTATTATCGGGAAATAATGTCAATCTTAAAGCGTATCCTAATTATGGACATAATTATGAAAAGAAAGAATTTGATGTTAATGGCAAACCTACAGAAGATTCATATCACTGGGATGAAGTTTTTAAAGATGTAATAAATTGGTTGACTTCGTAAAAGTTAGTTTAATTATTACATAAAAGTTCGCCGCAAATTATTCAAAAGAAAAAATTAAACAGCTAATCCGATGAAACATTATTTACTTATTCTGGCGTTATTTTTTTTCCTCAGCAGTAATGCGCAATCAATAGTGCAGCATAAAAACTACACTATGACCGACAGATTTGCTCCGGAACGATACAGCAAAATGAAAAAAATCCAGAAGCAGCTTGAAAATGTAAACATCTATGATTTAACCTATAAGTCTTTTGATAATACAAAAGTTAAAGGATTTTTACTATTGCCAACAGAAGAGGATAAAAAGTATCCGGTCATAATTTTTAATCGTGGCGGAAATGGCAGTTATGGAATGGTCAACGATCAGTACATTATTGCTTTTTTATCTAAAATAGCCAGTAGAGGTTTTGTCATAATTGGATCACAATTAAGAGGTTCAGAAGGTAGTGAAGGTGTTGATGAATTTGGCGGCAAAGACATAGACGATGTAATGGCATTATTTGACATTATTGACAGCATCAAAATTGCAGACAGCACTAAAATTGCCCAAATGGGCTGGAGCAGAGGAGGCATTACAAATTTTCAATTATTGAAAAGAACAAAGAAAATTAGAACAACAATTAATATTGCCGGACCAAGTAACATTTTAAAAATAAAGAGAAAAGAAATGTTTACTGTTTATCAAAATAGAATCAGGAACTATGCATTAGATTCTATTTACTATTCAAATAAAGTATCACCAATATTTCAGATTGATTCAATAGTAAACAAAAAAGAAAGTTTTTTATTTCTTCACGGAGATCAGGATGAGAAAGTAGCACTTTTTAATAGTGAAGAACTTTATCAAAAGACTTTAGAAAACAAGTACAAGTCAAAATTTATAATTTTTGAAAATTCCGATCATAGTATATTTGATCAATTTCAAAAACTGATAAATGATATAGTTTCTTGGCTTGATGAAGAACTTACGTAACTTTTATAGAATATTAAAGATTGATTCAAGAAAGACGTCAAATTTCGTTATTGCAAACTAGTTGCGATAGTATTATTGCCTTATATTTTAAAAGTAAAACCTTAATAAACAAAAGATTAACAACTTATTTTAAATCATAACTTTAAGTAAATATCTTGGCGATTTTGTAGTTTGCAGAAACTACATCTCAAAGTTTAGTAATGCAAAACTCCACACGTCGGTCATAATTATCGCCTTTTCCCAAAGGATATTTATTTCCGCAACCCTGAAAAGTCATTCTGCCCGAAGAGATTCTTTTTGATATCAGGTATTTAAAAACGGTCTTGGCACGATTCCAGGAAAGCCTTCTTTCTTTGGTATCTTTGTCAATTCCGTCGCTATAAATTTCGGGAGTACAACAAACATGACCTCTTATTTCAAACTGAATATTCTTTTTATCTTGTAAAATAGAAGCAATTTTATCTAATTCTTTTTTAGAATTGTGCGTTAGTTTTGCGCTTCCAAGATCAAATAAGATGCTTTCCAGATAGATTTTGTCGCCAACTTTTAGTTTGTTTTTAAATGAATTATAAACGCCCTTGCCAAAGCTGTTTCTGTTTACGACGATTAAATCAACCCGCCGATTTTTAGATCGTGTTTCACTAAGATTTTCAACCGTATCCGGTTTTACAATAACACGGCCTTTGCCCTCAAGAATGATGATTTTACTTTGATTAAAACCTTTCGAAACCAGTAACTCCTGAATTGTATTAACCCTGTTATTAGACAATTTGAAGTTGTAATCGTCATCTCCGCGATCATCACAGTAACCGTAGATTTGTATTGACTCTACTTTTGAAGTATCTATTTTTTTTATAAAATTCGTAACAACGCCTGTTTGCTGTTCAGTAAGATCAAATTTATCGAAATCAAAAAATATAGTTTCAATTGTTTTTTGCTGAGCCGATAAATAGAAAGTAAAGAAAAACAAGAAGACTTTACAAAGTTTCATTTTTTTACATTTTTAAAATGGTTTTATACTCAGTTTGATTATTTAAAACGCTCACCGCTTTCTTAATTTCTGAATTGTTTTTAATGTAAAATTGATATAGACCTTCCTGATATTGGTATCTCTTAATCAGTTCTTCCTGAATCAGGTTTTTAATTTCTTTTTGGTTCTTGTCCAATAAAGTGGTTTCACTTTTCTCTAAGGCGTTTAATAACTGCTGATATTCCGGTGCGATCGTTTCATCTATTTTTTCGTTTTTGGCTGCAGCCAAAGTATTTTTTAAAGCAACTTCAGTTTCAGTATCAAAAGTAATCTTGTTCGTTTTTAAATATTGTTTAAAGCTGGTGTAATCCGCATCTGTTAGAACCGGGATTTTATCGCCTAAATTTGGATTTTTATAATAATAGCTTGTAGCATAATCAAAGATCCCGTCATTCTTCAATAAAGCAGTCGTAATAGGACTCATTTTTGCTTCATCCAATTCAATATCCGGTAAAACTCCTCCGCCATCATAAACCGTTCTGCCTTTTCTGGTTTTAAAAGCATTAAAGTTTTTAGAATCTGTTTTTACGGCAACGCCATTTTTGTCTTTATGAGCATAATCCAAAGCCTGAATACATCTGCCCGAAGGTGTGTAATATCTGGAAATAGTTACTTTAAGCTGAGTTCCGTAAGTCAAATCTACAGATCGTTGTACCAAACCTTTACCAAAACTGCGGCTTCCTAAAATTACGGCACGATCTAAATCCTGTAAAGCCCCCGAAACAATTTCTGATGCAGATGCACTTCTTCCGTTTACCAAAATTGCCAGCGGAATTTCGGTATCTATAGGCTGGTTTTGCGTTTTATAAGTATTGTTGTGTTTTTCAATTCTTGACTTTGTTGTTACGATAACTTCATTTTTCGGAACAAACAAATTACAAATATCAATAGCTTCGTTTAATAAACCACCCGGATTTCCTCTTAAATCCAGTACAATTTGCGTCGCCCCGTCAGCTTTTAATTTTTCAAGAGCTTCCCTTACTTCAACAGCAGCTTTTCGGCTAAAATGAGCCAAAACGATATAACCCGTTTTGTCATCAATTTTACCATAAAATGGAACTGATTTAATATCAACCTCATCCAAAACCAATTCAGTAGTAAAAGTTTTTCCCTGACGAAGGTATTTTATAGTAATCTTAGTGTTTTTTGTTCCCTTCAATAATTGCGAAGCATCATCTTTAAAATCAGCAATTAAAACATCGCCAATCTGAATAATTTCATCACCCGCTTTTAGTCCGGCTTTATCAGCAGGATAATTTTTATAAGGTTCACGAACAATTAAACGGTCTTTCTTTCTGGCGATCATAGCACCAATTCCGGTATATTCTCCCGTATTGTTGATTTTGAAATTTACAACATCCTGTTCATTAAAGTAAACCGTGTATGGATCTAAACTTCCCAACATGCTTTTAATGGCTTTGTCCATCAAATCACCCGGATTTGTTTCGTCTACATAATTCGTATTTACAGCTTTAAATAAAGTTGTAAAGATTTCTATTTGCTTGGCAATTTCAAAGAAGTCGTCCTTGAAACTGGTTCCAATAAATAGAAATGCCGCCGCAACAGTTGGTATAATGATTTTTCTTTTGAAAAAAGTAGCCATATTTGTATGATATCTGAAATAAATAAAGCACTAAAATAAGAATAAATCATTAATAACCGTGCGTCCTTGAGGTGAATCTCAAATGATACCTTCAAAACGATTGATTACAAACGATTTTACAATTCAGATTTGGTTTCAGAATCGGGAGTTTTATTCACTTGTAAGAGAAATTTCTCAAACAACTGAATCGTTTTAACGTTGATTTCATCATAAGATAAACGATCTTTTGTCTGATAAAAAAACATCAGGGAATACGGTTCTTCAAGATTATCCCAAAGCAAATGTTTGTTTAATCGGTACGTTTCTCTTAAAACACGTTTGAAGTAGTTGCGGTCAACGGCTTTTTTGAAATATTTCTTTGAAACCGAAACACCAATCTTAATTTTTTCTTCTGAATCAGCTTCCGCATGACGGTAAACCAAACGCAACGGATATTTAGAAACCGATTTCCCTTCAGAGAAAAGTAATCCAATCGTTGTTTTGCTTTTTAAGCGTTCGCTTTTTGGGTAAGTAAAGTTCATTTAATTCAGAAAAAAAGTGCCGTTTTTGTGGCAAAGGTACAATTAAACGATAAAAACAGTTATTGTTTTCAATTTTAATACCGCTAAAAATTTATTTATTACTTTTGGGCATTAATTTTTAAAGCATGCAAAAAATAATTTCGTATCCCATATCCGTAATTTACTATTTGATCTTTAGTTCAGTTTTATTGGTTTTTCATCCAATACAATGGTTTTGCCTAAATGTTTTTGGTTATCAGGCGCACAAAAAAAGCGTCGATTATTTAAACTTTTGGTTATTAAGATGCACAAACCTTGTTGGAACAACGTATAAAATTGAAAACAGAGAGACAATTCCTACTGATGTACCTTTGATTTTTGTCTCAAATCATCAAAGTATGTACGATATTATAGCAATGATTTGGTATTTTAGACGATTTCATTGTAAATTTGTAAGTAAGAAAGAGTTAGGCAGCGGAATCCCGAGCGTATCATACAATTTACGCCACGGAGGATCTGTGCTAATCGACCGTAAAGACCCGAAACAAGCGATTCCTGTAATCAAAGGCTTGTCTGAATATATTGAAAAACATAAAAGATCTGCAGTAATATTTCCCGAAGGCACGCGTAGCAAAACCGGAAAGCCTAAAGAATTTGCCCAAAATGGTTTAAAGATATTATGTAAATACGCACCGTCAGCATACGTTGTTCCGGTGAGTATTAATAATTCATGGAAAATGGTAAAGTTTGGTCTTTTTCCGGTAGGTTTAGGAAATCATCTTACCTTTACCGTTCATAAAGCTTTGGCAGTAAAAAATTATGATTTTGCCGAGTTAATAGCTTTGACCGAAAAAGCAGTAGTAGAAGGAGTAAATGAGTATAAATAGATTTTTGTTTTTTAGTAAAGAACTAAAACTTAAATCCCAATCTTAAATTAGTAATGTCTATAAAAAACATTAGATTAGAAGTTATGCAGTTTTTAGAAAAAAACGTGGATAGCTTCGTAGAACAGTATTTAATTCCAGTAGAAAAAATTTGGCAGCCGTCAGATTTTCTGCCTAATTCTGAAGGAGATAATTTCTTTGAGGAGGTTAGAGAATTACGTGAAATTGCCAAAGAATTACCATATGATTTCTGGGTAACACTTGTAGGTGATACAATCACCGAAGAAGCTTTGCCAACATACGAATCCTGGTTAATGGATGTAGAAGGAGTAAATCAGGTTGAAAATGGTGGAAACGGTTGGTCTAAGTGGATTAGACAATGGACCGGAGAAGAAAACCGTCACGGAGATTTACTAAATAAATACCTGTATTTGTCTGGTCGTGTAAACATGCGTGAAATCGAAATGACAACACAGCATTTAATCAACGACGGTTTTGATATTGGAACCGGTTCTGATCCGTATAAAAACTTTGTTTATACCAGTTTTCAGGAATTAGCAACCTATGTTTCGCACAATAGAGTAGCCCAAATGGCTAAGAAATTTGGTGATAACAAATTATCGAAAATGTGTAAAATGATTGCCGGAGACGAAATGCGTCACCACCATGCATACAGTGAATTTGTTACCCGTATTTTTGCAGTAGATCCAAGCGAAATGATGTTAGCGTTTCAATATATGATGAAACAAAAAATCGTAATGCCAGCACATTTTTTAAGAGAATCCGGTCAAAAAATAAGCTCAGCTTTTGAGCAATTTTCTGATTCTGCACAACGTATCGGTGTTTACACGGCAAATGATTATGTAGACATCATGCAAAAATTGATCGACAAATGGGAAATTGACAAGATTTCTAATTTAACAGATGAAGCCGAAAAAGCACGTGATTATTTAATGAAATTGCCATCTCGTATGGCCAGAATCTCAGAGAGAATAGTAATTCCACAGGAATCACACATCTTTAAATGGGTAGAACCAGCTAGATTGTAAATTTTAGAATTTAGAGTTTAGAATTTAGATTTCAGATTTTAAATTGATATTGCAATTGATTTTTGACATTGTAGTTGATTTTTGATTAGCATTAAAATATTTGTTGATTGTTGAAGTTTATAACTTTGGCAATCAACATTTTTTATTCAATAAGATTTAGAAAGAATAAATCAACAATAATCTATGTAAATCCGCTTAAATCTAAAATCTGCGTGAAATTTCAAGACAACAAATAAAACTATGAATAATACCGATCTAATAAACAAAACAATTTCATTCGTAAAAGAAAAACTCAATGATGCCGAAGGCGGACACGACTGGTTTCATATTGAGCGTGTGTATAAAAATGCACTTTTGATTGCAAAAGACACCAATTGTGATTTGGTTGTAGTGCAATTAGGCGCGTTGCTTCATGATATTGCCGATAGTAAATTTCATAACGGAGACGAAACAATCGGACCAAAAACGGCGCGTTTGTTTTTAGAATCTGAAAATGTTTCAGAAGACGTTATTCAGCATGTGGTAAACATCATCGAAAACATCTCTTATAAAGGCGGAAATTTCGAAAAGAAGTTCTCGTCTATAGAATTGGATATTGTTCAGGATGCAGATCGCTTAGATGCAATTGGGGCAATTGGTGTAGCAAGAGCCTTTAATTATGGCGGATTTAAAAACAGATCTTTATACGACCCTGAAATTGCGCCAATATCGAATATGACAAAAGAAGAATATAAAAAGAATAATGCACCAACAATAAATCATTTCTACGAAAAGCTTTTACTTTTAAAAGACAAAATGAATACCGAAACCGGAAAACAAATCGCCGCAGAAAGACATCGTTTTATGGAATCATTTTTGGCGCAGTTCTATGCAGAATGGGAAGGAGTTAAATAATTTAGTCGTTAGTTAGTCTCAGTTTAACTTTTTCAGACTTTTAAAATTATTACTAATGATGTTTCATAAAGAAATAAAAAACCGCTCCGGCACTTAAAAAACCAAGCATAAACCACAATATTCTAGAAACTCTATTGTCTCTGATAATCTCTGTTCTATCAAAATCTGTCATCTCTTTAAAATTTGAATTAATAAAACAAAATTAAAAGTTACACGATTGACAAAAAGGAAGTTAAGGATTTAATTGTGTCAAAAAAAGACAAAAATGTCTAACCATTATACCTATAAATCTTAGAAACTCAGCTACTCAGGAACTCAGGAACTCAGAACCTTTCCCTAAGAACATCCACAATTTCCGTCGCCGCAGTCTTTTTTCTTTTTAGATTTCCAAAAGAACTTTTTGATTAAAAAACCAACAGCGATAAACAATATTACAAAAGAGATAATTTCCTGAATCATGGCATTTTATTTTAAAAGTTGATAAGCTAAAAGTGCCACAAAATAAGCCAGTCCGCTCATTAAAACCAGCTGCATTGCAGGCCATTTCCACGAATTGGTTTCTTTTTTTGTAATAGCCAAAGTACTGGCGCATTGCATGGCAAAAGCATAAAAAAGTAATAACGAAATTCCCGAAGCAAAATTGAATATCTTTTTTCCTGTTTCAGGATTTACTTCTTCCTGCATTTTACTTTTTATAGTCGTTTCATTATCACTATTTCCAACGCTGTAAATTGTTGCCAGAGTTCCCACAAAAACTTCACGCGCTGCAAACGAACTAATAATGGCAATTCCAATTTTCCAATCGTAACCCAAAGGCGCAATGGCAGGTTCGATTGCTTTACCCATAATTCCGATATAAGAATTTTCTAATTTTTGAGAAGCAACTTCATTTTCAAATGCAACCTGGTCTAGAGGGTTATTTACAAATCTTTCCTTTACAATAGTTTCAGCTTCATTGAAATTTTTCCCGGGTCCGTACGAAGCCAAAAACCACAAGATAACAGATATAGCAAGAATGATTTTACCCGCACCAACAATAAAAGCCTTCGTTTTCTCCACAACATTAATTCCAACGTTTTTGAGTAAAGGCATTTTATAACTTGGCATTTCAACCACGAAATACGTTTTGTTATCTTGTTTTAATATTTTATTCAATATATAGGCAGATAAAATTGCAGTTCCAAAACCCAATAAATACAATAACATTAAGGATAATCCCTGCATATTTAAAATTCCAAAAACACGCTTATTTGGAATTACCAAAGAAATTATAATCGCATAAACAGGTAATCTTGCAGAACAAGTCGTGAAAGGCGTTACCAAGATCGTAATAAGGCGTTCTTTCCAGTTTTCGATATTTCTCGTTGCCATAATTGCCGGAATCGCACACGCAGTTCCTGAAATTAAAGGCACAACACTTTTTCCTGAAAGCCCAAACTTGCGCATTATTTTATCCATCAAAAACACAACCCGACTCATATAACCGCTTTCTTCGAGAATTGAAATAAACAAAAACAAGAAAGCAATTTGCGGAATAAATATAATAACACCGCCAATTCCCGGTATAATTCCCTGCGATAGTAAATCAGTTAAAATTCCGCTGGGTAATTCTGAGGAAACCCAGCTGCTTAACGAAGCAAAAGTACTGTCTATGAAATCCATTGGAATTGTTGACCAGCTAAAAATAGACTGGAAAATAACAAACAGAATGGCAAGGAAAATAAAATAGCCCCAAAATTTATGCGTTAAAACACGATCCAGTTTTGCTCTGAAATCTTTTGCCATTGAGGCGTCAACCTTTAAACCTTCTTTTAAAACATCATTGATAAACTGATATCTTTTAATGGTTTCTTTTTGCTGTAAACGCTTTAACTCAGAATGCGATTTGGTAAAAGTGCTTCGAATTTCATTTCGGTCCAAATTCGAAAAGTTCACATCCTGCGTAATCACCAGCCACAATTTGTATAATAATTGATTCGGAAAAGCATGTTGTAGTTTTTCAAAATATTCTGCATCAATAACAGATGAATTTAAGCAAGCTTCGTGCGGAATGGTTTTATAAGAAACAATTAATTCTTTTAATTCCTCAATTCCAAAACCTTTACGGGAACTTACCAAAGCAATTTTAGTTTTTAGCTTTTCTTCAAGAAACGGAATATCTAAAGTAATTCCCTTTCTTTCCATACGATCAGACATATTAATAACTAAAATCGTCGGAATTTCAAGATCTTTAATCTGAGTGTAAATCAATAAGTTTCGTTTCAGATTTTCAACATCTGTAACAACAACCGCTACATCCGGATATAATTTATCATTTTTATTCAGCAAAAGTTCAATAACAACACTTTCGTCCATCGAACTCGCATTCAGACTATACGTTCCGGGTAAATCCAGAATGTTAGCTTTTATATTATGAGGTAGTTTACAGAAACCTATTTTTTTCTCAACCGTAATTCCGGGATAATTCCCAACTTGCTGATTTAAACCTGTAAGCTGATTAAAAACAGACGTTTTTCCTGTATTAGGATTCCCGATAAGGGCGACATTAATATTTTGAATGCTCATTATAAATTGGTTTTGATAAGTTCAACTTCAATTTCACGAGCAGTTTCAACACGAATCGCAACATGCGAGCCGTTAATGTCAAGATATAAAGGATCTCCAAAAGGAGCAATTTGAAGTAATTCGACTAAGTTGCCCGGCAAACATCCCATTTCTAATAATTTTAGAGGAATAAGATCGATGTCAAAATCTTTGATAATGGCTTTCTCGCCTTTTTTCAGAGTGTGAATTGTATTTTGCAAGCTTATTTAGATTGAATTTAGATTACAAAAGTAGACAATTATTCTTTATTCAAAGGCATTTAACACTTTTGAATATGCTAAATCTTTCTAAAAATAAGGGCTTTATTCCTGACACAAGAAATTGATATCTTCTAATAGACGATTCATATCCTCTTTATTTGTTCCGTCATAAAATCCGCGAACACGGCGTTTTTGATCTACCAAAACAAAATTCTCCGTATGAACCATATCGTACAATTGATCTGGTCTTCCAAGTTTTACAGCTAAATACGATTTTCTTGCCATTGTATAGATTTCTTTTTTATCGCCGGTAACCAAATTCCACTTGCTGTCTACAACATGATGTTTGATCGCATATTCTTTTAAAACCGGAATACTGTCAACTTCTGGAAAAACGGTATGTGAAAGTAACATCACTTTCGGATTATTCAAAACCGCTTTTTGAACTTCTTCAAGATTAGTTGTCATTTTTGGGCAAATAGATCCGCAAGTTGTAAAGAAGAAGTCGGCAACATAAATTTTGCCTTCATAATTTTTCTGAGTTATAGTATCACCGTTTTGGTTTACAAACGAAAAATCAGCAATTGTGTGGTATTTGCTTTTATATTGAATCGTACTGTCAACCAATTCAGGATTTACATCGGCAGGATTGTAAATTGGTAAAGTCTTTTGTGGCTTTAAGGCCGAATAAAACAGAGATATAGTGACAACCGAAAAAACAATTAAAACAATAAAGAATTTACGGTATTTGTAAAGAAACGATTTCATAAAAATAATTTGTCGCAAAAATACAAAAAGCGCATTTTAAAAAGCTAATTATGGATTGTTTTAACAAACACATCTTTGAAGTCTCGAAGATATATTTTCGTATTTTATGTCATTTCGACGCAAGGAGAAATCACACACGTAACTCCGCACAGATAATTGCCAATCTTTGTAGAGCTTCTTGTGTGATTTCTCCTTGCGTCGAAATGACAAAATCTTTGCGGCTCTGCAAGATTAAATATTAATTCGTGGCGATTCATTTTACTTTAGTTTTTCTAATCGACTTATTAACCAGATATAACCCAATTAAAGTTACAACGGAACCAACTGCAATGGCAGAAGTAAGGTTTTCACCGAAAATAATAGCGCCCAAAACCATCGCAACGATTGGATTAATGTAAACATAAATACTGCTAATTTCTGTTGGAAGATGCTGCAGCGAATAAATAAAAGCAATGAACGTTAAAACCGAACCAATAATAACCAGATAACCAATTGCCCACCATGATTGAGACGGAATTTCGTTTAACGGAATATTAGTTCCCGAAGCTTCCGTAATTACAAGAAGCAGTACACTCGAAATCAGCATTTGTAATCCTAAACTAAAATAGGGATTAAAACTTGCTGCTTTTTTCTTAGTATGTAAAATTCCAAAAGCCCAGGATATTGTTGAAGCAATCGTCAGGATGATTCCGAATTGAAAATCAGGTCTTAGGAAATCAGCCAAATGGTCGATGAAAATGATACAAATTCCTCCAAAGCAAATTAGAATTCCCGTTATGGCAAGTTTAGCAACTCTTTCACCATGAAAAAAATTAATTATGATAATCCATATTGGAAAAATCGCACTGATAATAGCGCCTAATCCGCTGCTGATATATTTTACGCCCCATGTACTTAAACCGTTACTTAAAGCAAAATTTAAAATTGCCAAAACCAGAATAGTGCGCCATTGTTTGCCTTTTGGCCACGGTTCTTTTTTTAGAAGAAAATAACCAACATATAGAATTCCGCCTAAAAACTGTCGTATAGTTGCCAGCTGTAAACCCGGCATATGTTTTACGCCTTCTTTTGAAGCCAGCCAGGTAGTTCCCCAAAAAAAACTTACCCAGCATAAAGCCAAAATTGGAAGACCGATCGCTTCTATTTTTCCCGAAAATGCACTCTGAATTTTTGCTCTCACTTTGATTTGATTCTTTTAACAAATATTCCAAAAACAAAATTAAATAGAAGATAAAAAGCATAGATATATTCATGAAAATTTTTGCTGACAGCGATGAAATATTTGCATTAAAAAACTTACGTTGAATATTGTGTGGTTTTAACATAAATTTTAGAATAATAACAATATGTTTGTAGATACACTATAAATACACTCGAAAATGAACAAACAGATTACAAAACCATTATTTTGTGCCTTTTCTGCAATATTATCCTTTACTGCAGTCAAAGCTCAAAATGCAACAGCCAAAGAACCTGGTATTAATGTTTCCTACATGAATACTAAAATTAGTCCGGGCGAAGACTTTTTTCGCTACGTAAACGGAACCTGGTTAGATAAAACTGAAATTCCAAGCGATCGGACTTCGTGGGGAAGTTTTAATGAATTACGTCAAAAAACAGATGATAATTCACTTGCAATTTTAAAAGAAGCATCCAAAAACCCCAAGTACAAATCAAATACAGATCAGGGAAAAGCGGTTGCATTGTACAACACGATTCTTGATACGGTTGGAAGAAATAAAAGAGGAGTTAAGCCACTTCAGCCTTATTTAAAGAAAATTGATGCGATTAAAAATGTTACCGACCTGCAAAATTTCTTAATTGAAATGGAACCGCAGGGAGGCATTGGTTTCTTTGGAATTTCTATTGGAGCAAATGCAAAAAACAGTAATGTAAATTCAGTAAATTTAGGTCCTGGACGTTTAGGATTATCAGATAAGGATTATTACAATGCTGATGATAAAGATTCTAAAGAAAAACGCGAAAAATACGAACTTCATATTGCCCGAATGATGCAGTTTATTGGAGAATCTCCTGCAAAAGCAAAAGAAAGTGCTGCACAGATTTTGGCTTTAGAAACCGAAATGTCTGCTCCAAGACTGGATCGTGTTGAACGCAGAGACCGTAGAAAACAATACAACCCAACGGCTATTGCTGATTTAAAAAAATCAACGCCATCGATTCAATGGGATAAATATTTTGCCGGAATCGGAATTACAAAATTAGATACAGTAAATGTAACGCAGCCGCGTTATATGGCTGCTTTAGAGAAAACTTTTACAGAGAACAAAGTGGCGGCATGGAAAGAATACTTGAAATGGTGTGCTTTAAACAGAGCTGCAACTTCGTTGTCTACCGATATTGAAAGTGCAAATTTTGATTTTTACGGAAAGACATTAACCGGAGCTTTAAAGCAGCGTCCAAGAGACGAACAGGCTTTGCAGGTAATTAACGGAGCAACCGGTGAAGCTTTAGGAAAACTTTATGTAGAGAAATTATTTCCTGCTGAAGCAAAAGAAAAAGCAAAGAAGATGATTGCGAATGTGATTTTGGCTTATGAAAACAGAATCAATGCGTTGCCTTGGATGTCTGGTGAGACAAAAGTAAAAGCAATTGAGAAGTTAAAGAAACTAACCATCAAAATTGGATATCCTGATAAATGGAAAGATTATTCGGCTTTGCAAATTAAAGATGTTGCTGAAGGTGGAACTTATTTTGACAATGCTGTAAACTTGTCAAAATGGGATTATAAAGAAGATTTAGATAAATTAGGTAAACCGGTTGATAAAACTGAATGGGGAATGTCGCCACAAACTGTAAATGCGTATTTCAATCCATCTTATAACGAAATTGTTTTTCCTGCGGCAATTTTACAACCGCCTTTCTACAATTACGAGGCTGATGAAGCTGTAAATTATGGTGGAATTGGAGCTGTAATTGGTCACGAAATTTCACATGGTTTTGATGATTCCGGAGCAAGATATAATGCAGATGGAAATCTTGTGGATTGGTGGACAGCTGACGATTTGAAACAATTTACAGCATTAGGAACTGCGCTTGCCAATCAATATAGTGCTTTAGAGCCTTTACCGGGAATTCACGTTGATGGTAAATTTACCTTAGGTGAAAACATTGGAGATTTAGGCGGAGTTAATGCTGCTTATGATGGTTTGCAATTGTACCTGAAAGCAAATGGAAATCCGGGTTTAATTGATGGGTTTACGCCAGAGCAAAGATTCTTTATTTCTTGGGCGACTGTTTGGAGAACAAAATCGAGAGACGAAGCGATTAAAAGTCAGGTAAAAACAGATCCGCATTCACCGGGAATGTACAGAGCAATTGTTCCAATTCAAAATGTCGATACTTTTTATCAGGCTTTTGGAATCAAACAAGGAGACAAAATGTATATTGAACCGGAAAAGAGAGTTAAAATCTGGTAAGATAAAATAATAAAAACGGCGCTAAAATTAGCGCCGTTTTTTATCTATAACTTTTATTTATTTCAGATTACTGTAAATATAGGTTTCGATTGCTTTTAGCTCCTCATCAGACATTGCTTTTGTAACCGGAAAATTGGTTTTCATTACATCAAACTGACTCGGATCAACAATGGGCTCTGCATTTCCTTTTAAGAAAGTGATAATATCGCCCTTTTTGTCTTTGTATGTTTTGGCAATTTCCTGAATACTTGGTCCAATTATTTTTTGATCAGCCTGATGGCAAGCGGTACAATTTCCTTTTCCTTCAAAAATTTCTTTTCCTAAAGCTTCAGGTGTTTTGGCTTTCGCCGATTCTCCTTCTGAATAGGATTCTGTTGTATTTTGATTGGTGTTTTCAATTCTTTCTTTTTTACAAGATGCAAAAGCTAAAACTGCTGACAAGAATAATACTTCTTTTTTCATTCTTATTTATTTAAAATTACAGCGGCTTCTTTTGCAAAGTAAGTCGAGATAATACTGGCTCCAGCACGCTTAATGCAATAAAGTTGCTCTATCATAATTTTGTCATGATCAAGCCATCCTCTTTCTGCTGCGGCCTTTACCATAGCGTACTCACCTGATACTTGGTAAACAGCAACCGGAACATGAACGGCATTTTTTACCTCACGAACAATGTCTAAATAAGCAATTCCCGGTTTTACCATTACAATATCTGCACCTTCTTCAACGTCTAATAATGCTTCGCGAATTCCTTCAATTCGATTTGCATAATCCATTTGATAGGTCTTTTTATCTTTAGGAATGTTTTGAGAATCTACCGGAGCAGAATCTAAAGCATCACGAAAAGGTCCGTAAAAAGCAGACGCATATTTCGCACTATAACTCATAATTCCCACATTGTGATGTCCGTTTTCTTCCAATGCTTTTCTAATTGCTAAAACTCTTCCGTCCATCATGTCGCTTGGCGCTACAAAATCAGCTCCGGCATCAGCATGACTCAGACTCATTCGGGTTAAAGCATCAACAGTGGCGTCATTTATCAATTGACCGCTTTCAATGATTCCGTCATGGCCATAAATTGAATAAGGATCTAAAGCTACATCCGGCATTACAATCATTTCAGGAACAGCATCTTTTATGGCGCGAATAGTTTGTTGCATTAAACCGTCTTTATTCCACGCTTCAACACCTTTGTTATCTTTAAGTTTGTCACTTACTTTTACGTAAATATTAACCGCTTTAATTCCTAAATCCCAGGCCTCTTTTACTTCTTTAATGGTATTGTCTAACGAATGACGGTAAATTCCCGGCATTGACGGAATAGCAACTTTTACATCTTTTCCTTCTGCAACAAACATAGGAAGCATAAAATCCTGTGGACTTAAACTTGTTTCGCGAACTAATGAACGAATAGATTCATTGGTTCTTAAACGGCGGTTTCTTTGTAATGGGAACATTGTTTTAAATTTTTGATTTAAGAATGCAGATTTTAGATTTTTATTAATTGATGTCAATACTTTTGACTTGATGACTTTTAAACTTTCGACTTATTTATGTGATAGAAGCTGTGTAAATCTCCTTAATTGTCTTGCCAATTTTAGTGTCAAATTCAGCATCAGATTGACCTGCGCTAAGACCTTCAGACAATGCTCTTGAGAAACTTGCGATCAATCCGTGGTTTTGTGAAAGTTTTAGATTGGCTTCATCCTGTCCATATCCGCCAGATAATGCTACAACACGCACAACATGTGGATCAGACATTAATTCGCTATAAAAATCATTCACAGTTGGAATAGATAATTTTAGCATCACTTTTACATCTTTATCTAATAAACGAAGCTGTTTCTTGATTTCTTCTTTTAAAATTTCTTCTGATTTTTCTTTATCGGCACTATAAATATCAACTTCAGGTTCAATGATTGGTACAAGTCCTTTTTTAAAGATTTGTAAACCTACTGTAAATTGCTGGGCGACAACTTCACGAATTCCTTCTGTGTTTGCTTCTTTAATAACAGAACGCATCTTGGTTCCAAAAACATTTCTTTCTACAGCATGCGTCAACATTTCATCTAAATTAGCAATAGGTTTCATCAGTTGTACACCGTTTGCAAGATCAGCAAGTCCTTTGTCAACTTTTAAAAACGGAACTATGTTTTTCTTTTCCCACAAATAGTCAGCAGTCCATTGTCCGTCAATCTTTCGATCCATAGTGTTTTCAAACAAAATAGCTCCCAGGATATAATCACTGTCAAATGCAGGACTTTTAATAATACGGGTTCTCATGTCATGTACAAGCGTGTACATTTCTTCTTCATTTGAGTAACTACTTTCATTAACGCCATATTGCGATAATGCTTTTGGAGTACTTCCGCCACTTTGATCTAATGCAGCGATAAATCCTTTACCGGAATGCATGCGGTTTAATTGTAAATCTCTCTTTTCCATAATACCGAAATTTTAGTTTACTATAAATACCTTGACTAGTTTAAATCCATTCGCGCGGATTTTCTAATACATTTATTAATTTTTCTTCTTCACTTCCAGCTTCTGCATGATGATCATAAACCCATTGTACATGCGGAGGCAAACTCATTAATATACTTTCAATTCTTCCATTGGTTTTTAAACCAAATAAAGTGCCTTTGTCGTGAACCAAATTAAACTCAACATAACGACCACGACGGATTTCCTGCCAGTTTCTGTTTTCCGGACTATATTCCAGATTTTTTCTTTTCTCAACAATTGGAACATACGCTTCTAAGAAACTGTTTCCAACTTCACTTACAAAGTTGTACCAATCTTCCATCGACATTTGTTCATTTGCTTTGCAATAATCAAAGAACAAACCGCCAATTCCGCGAGCTTCGTTTCTGTGTGCATTCCAGAAATAAGTATCGCATTGTTTTTTATATTTTGGATAAAACTCAGGATTGTGTTTGTCGCAAGCTGTTTTACATGTTTGATGAAAGTGTGTTGCATCTTCTCCAAACAAATAATAAGGCGTTAAATCCTGTCCGCCGCCAAACCATTGTTCGATCACTTTTCCGGATTCGTCATACATTTCAAAATATCGCCAATTAGCGTGCACAGTAGGAACCATAGGATTCTTAGGATGTAAAACTAAGCTTAATCCGCAAGCAAAAAAATCAGCTTCGCCAACGCCAAACATCTTTTGCATCGCTTCCGGTAATGTTCCGTGAACGGCTGAAATGTTTACACCGCCTTTTTCGAAAACGGCACCATTTTCAATTACGCGTGTTCGTCCACCACCGCCTTCCGGTCTTTTCCAAAGATCTTCACGGAATTTTGCAGTTCCGTCAACAGCTTCTAATCCGGCGCAAATCTGGTCTTGTAACTTTTGTATGTAGGCGTAAAATTTATCTTTCATGAGTATTGTATTCTGATTTGAGCAAGCCGAAATAAACAGTGTTTTGCAATTCGCCGTCACCATTTCTAAACTCGTCACGTAAAATTCCTTCTTGTTTAAAATGATGTTTTAAAGCAATTTGCTGACTTGCGCTATTAATTTCTGAGGTGCAGATAAAAACTTTGTTCATTAACAATTCATTGAAACAAAAGGCGAGTGCATTTGAAACCATTTTTGAGGTGATTCCTTTTCCCTGATAATCCTCATCAACAAAATATCCTAATTCACATTTTGAGATGCGATAATCTATAGTTTTTACACATAAATAACCAATTAAATCGTTGGTTTTGATGTCTCTTGCATAAAAGTAAAAACCTTCCTTGTTTTTTTCTTTATCAAGACTGACTTCCAGAAAATCTTCTGCTTTTTTTAGAGAATCAGAATTGGCAAGCGTCACAGGAAAAGTTTTTCCGATGTGATGTCTGTTTTTATTGACTAGTTTAAAAAACGCTGAGGGGTGAACATGTTCAATTCGATCTATCTTCCAATCTGTAAAACTCATCTTTATTTGTTTTTAGCCGAAGCGATTTTAGTATTTATTCCAAACGAAAAAACTTTACTTTCTTGTTGAATATATTGATATATGGCTAAAGCTTTATTTTCGAAATTATAATTTTCTACTTTTGAAAAGTCTGTTAAGAAATCTGCAAACTGTTCTAGTTGGTTAAAATCTAAATGACAGCGAGTTAATAATGTTATTAATTCTTCATTTTGATAACGGACTAAAGTTTCAATATTTAAACCGAATTCTTTTAACTGATTTTCAACTTCGAACTTCTTGTCGTTATTCAAGTTTTCAGGCAAAAAGTCGAGAGACCGCAATGTTTTCAGGACATTGTCAATTCTTATTGCTTCTTCGTCTCTGAGGCCTTTGTTTAACATGTTTGTTCAGTTCTGTTTCCTGCAAGGTTTTCAAAACCTTGTAGGTATTCTATTATTAGGTAAGCTAAATCCATTTATAATTTATATTTCAGACCTACAAGTACAAGGTTTTGAAAACCTTGCTGGACGAACCAAAATTATTCAAAAGTGTATGTTTCATTTAAAAATTCATTCTTTTGATTATGACAAAAGATGAAATTTTCTAAATCTCCAAATAAATTTAAAACCTCTTCACGTTCTATTTTTGTCTCTTTATCAGATAAAAAAGCTTTATAAGATGAAAATCTGAAATCTTTAAAATCTATATTGAAATGATGTTTCGGATTTAAATGAACGTATAGAATAAGTTGCTTTAAATAGCTTTCATCTTTTAGTTTTATTCGTTTAAAATGCTTTTCGAATAAACTTCCTGTTCTGTTTGTCTGCTTATTAAATGCTTTTGCATAAGAATTAAACAAGTTTGAAAAAGCCTGTGTAACTTCTTTCTCTTCATTATTTAATCGAATGACTAAGTGAAAATGATTATTCATCAGACAATAAGCAAAAATTGAAATCTTATCAGATAAATACTTTGAAAATTGTTTTAAGAAATAAATCTTATTGGCATCATTCTCAAAAATATTTATTCCATTAATGCCACGATTATAAATGTGATAATAACAATCTCTTTCTAAAACCTCTAATTTCATATTGTTATTATTTTTCCAACGTGTCCTGCAAGGTTTTCAAAACCTTGTAGGTCTGCTGATTTATAAACGACAAGACCTAATTTATACCTACAAGGTTTTGAAAACCTTGCAGGAAAGCCGAACTGTTACTTGAAACTGCGACTAAAAACTGTATATTATTGATTATATTCCTTCACCGCGTCAATAAACGCTTTTGCGTGATCTACAGGGATATTTGGTAAAATTCCGTGACCTAAATTTACAACATATTTATCTTTTCCAAATTCGTCGATCATTTCGTGAACCATCTTTTTAATGGTTGGAATTGGAGAAAGCAATCTTGACGGATCAAAATTTCCTTGTAAAGTAATATTTCCACCAGACAAATAACGAGCATTTCTAGCCGAACAAGTCCAGTCTACACCAAGTGCCGAAGCTCTGCTTTTTCCCATTTCACCAAGTGCAAACCAACATCCTTTTCCGAAAACGATTACCGGTGCGTGATCTGCCAACGCTTCAACGATTTGGTTGATGTATTTCCATGAGAATTCCTGATAATCAACAGGAGAAAGCATTCCTCCCCAAGAATCAAAAATCTGAACAGCGTCAACACCAGCTTTTACTTTTTCTTTTAAGTATAAAATAGTAGTATCGGTGATTTTTTGTAATAAAGTATGTGCCGCAGCAGGGTTTGAGAAAGCAAAACCTTTTGCAGTATCAAAACTTTTAGAACCTTTTCCTTCAACAGCGTAACAAAAAATTGTCCAAGGTGAACCAGCGAAACCGATTAAAGGCACTTCATCGTTCAGCATTTCTTTAGTCAACTTAATAGCATCCATTACATAACCTAAACTTTCCTGAATATCCGGAACATAAACTCTGTGAACATCAGCCATTGAACGAATAGGATTTGGTAAAAAAGGACCAAAATTCTCTTTCATTAAAACTTCGATTCCCATTGCTTGCGGAACAACTAAGATATCAGAGAATAAAATCGCTGCATCCGGAGCAATTCTGCGAATTGGCTGAACTGTGATTTCAGCAGCTAATTCCGGAGTTTGACAACGAGTGAAAAAATCATATTTATCACGCAAAGCGATAAATTCCGGCAAATATCTTCCGGCTTGACGCATCATCCATACTGGCGGACGTTGAACAGTTTCTCCTTTTAATGCTTTTAAAAATAGGTCGTTTTTTAACATTTCTTATTTGTTTATCCTGCAAGGTTTCCAAAACCTTGTAGGTATTGTTGATGATAGTTTATATACCTACAAGGTTTTGGAAACCTTGTAGGAAATCGTGTTTATTATTTATATTCTTCAATTACATCTTCGATTACGTCTTCAACCGTTGGCTGATCTGCAATGATGATGTTTTTTGTAATTTTATGTAAAGCTTCTGCGGTGGTTTCTCCAATGCAAAAACACTTTTCTTTTTTAATAGTATTGTCTTTCAAATAACTTTCAACGCCGGAAGGACTGAAAAATAAGATTGCATCAACAGCAGTTTTTATTTTTTGAGGCGTTAATGACGTGTCATAAACCTGAATTTCATTAAACTTTACATCAGCATCTTTTAGCGCTTGTGGCAAAGTTTCTCTACGAAGATTTCCACTGAAAAAAGTATAGCTTTCACTGCGATAAATCAAAGTTATAATTTCGGCTAAATCTGAAGCATAACCTGTATAAGCCACAACATTAAAGCCGCTTTCAGATAAAAGAATTTTGGTTTTTAAGCCAACACAAAATACGTTTTTACTTTTTAGTTCTTCCGATTTCGGATCTGATAAAACGCTGTGAACCGCATTTTGACTTGTAAAAATCAAATTATCGTTGAGGTCTTTAAGTTCGAAAGGTTTATTTTGGGTTTGAATAAAATCAGATTCGATTACTTCAATATTGGCTTTTACCAATGCTTGTTTCTGTTCGCCCAATAGCTTTTTTGTAGATAATATTTGAATTGATTTACTCATTATTTTTTTAAAGTTTCTTTAATAGATGCCATCAATTCAGCTCCGCCATTGTTCAGAATTTCCTGAGCAGCGAAGAAACCTAGTTTTTTCCATTCAGAAATATCAACGGTCTTGTCTACTTCAAGTTTTTGTTTCCCGTCAACAGAAAGTAAAACACCTTGAAAATGCAAAGTATCTTCGTCTTCGTTATAATTTACTAAAGCCCCGATTGGCGCGGTACAACCGCCTTCCAGCGTTCTTAGAAATTGACGTTCTATATAAGTACAAATCTCAGTTTCGATATGGTTTAGTTGCGAAAGTGCATCCAAAGTATAATTGTCATTTTCCATTGCCACAACAAGCATTGCGCCTTGAGCCGGCGCAGGAATCATCCAGTCTAAGTCTATATAATTTCCTGGTTTTAAGTTGATGCGCTCCAAACCTGCAGCAGCAAAAACAGCTCCGTCCCAATTATTGTCTTGTAGTTTTTGCATGCGTGTATTTACGTTTCCGCGTAAATCAACTACCGTATGATTTGGATATTTATTAAACCATTGCGCCTGACGACGTAAACTTCCGGTTGCAATTGTACTTGGATTCGTAAAATCAGGATTTCCTTTATGAACCAAAATGTCAAGAACATTGGCTCTCTCCAAAACTGCTGCCTGAATAATACCTTTTGGTAAAGCTGTTGGAACATCTTTCATAGAATGCACCGCAATATCAATATCACCATTGATCATGGCAATATCTAAGGTTTTTGTGAAAATGCCTGTAATGCCAAGTTCATAAAGAGGTTTGTCAAGAATAATATCGCCTTGGGATTTTACCGCAACAATTGAAGTTTTATAACCTAAATCATTTAGTTTTTTTTCGACAGTATGTGCTTGCCAAAGTGCTAGTTCGCTATCGCGAGTTCCAATTCTAATTGTTTTTTCAGCCATGTTTTTATTTTGAAAAACCAAGGTTTTTTATTTTTGAACCATTAAGATATTAAGAAAGTTAAGGTTGTCTTTATACATACAAAGTTTAATTAATTCTTATGTCTAATGATTCTCTTTCATTATTTTTTTAAGCACAAAGCTTAATTAACTTAATATCTTAATGGTAAAATATTTTGACCGCAAAGCTAAAGTTAACTTAATATCTTAATGTTTAAAGAAAAACTAAGATGCTTTTATTTTAAAGACTTTCTCGATCCATTCGATGCTTTCATCGACCATCGTGTTGTCGTCTTTTAAGTGATTTGCGAAATGTGTAGTGATTTTCTGGATGATTCTGTTACTGATAATTTCAGCTTGAGCTTCATTAAAGTCAGCAATTTTTCTGCTTTGAAAATCTAATTCTGAAACTTTAATCTCATTCAGTTTTTCTTTTAAAGCATTTATAGTTGGTGCAAACTTGCGTCCTTTTGTCCAGACAACAAATTCCTCTTTTACTTCTTCAATAATCGCTTCAGCTGCCGGAATGTGTAATTTTCTGTTTTCCAAAGTTTCATCTGTCAGTTGAGACAAATAATCCATGTGAATCAAGGTTACACCTTCTATATCCTCAACATTTTCATTTACGTTTTTCGGAATAGACAAATCTAAAATCAACAAAGGTTTTTTAAGATTTAAAATTGTTTTGTCAACCGTTGGGTTTTGAGCGCCAGTGGCAACCACAACAACATCAGCTTTTTGAAGTTCCAGATGTAACTCCGAATAATCTTTAACAATCAAATTTAGTTTTCCGGCTAATTTCTCAGCTTTGTCTTTCGTTCTGTTTATTAAAGTAATATGTTCGTTTTTGGTATGTTTTACGAGATTTTCGCAAGTATTTCTTCCGATTTTTCCAGTTCCGAAAAGTAAAATATTTTTATTGCCAATATCTTCTACATTTTTGATGATATATTGAACCGATGCAAAAGAAACCGAAGTCGCTCCGGAACTGATTTCTGTTTCGTTCTTGATTTTTTTGCTCGCCTGAATCACAGCGTTTGTCAACCTTTCCATAAAAGCATTAACTAAACCTAATGATTTTGAATGGGCAAAACTGGTTTTAATTTGAGAAATAATCTCGAAATCGCCCAAAATCTGACTGTCTAAACCAGTTCCTACGCGAAACATATGACTAATTGCTTCCTGATTTTTATAAACGAAACCAACTTTTTGAAAAGCATCAACAGAACCGTTGCTGTTATCACAAATTAGTTTTATTAATTGAAAAGGGTGCTCTGCAAAACCATAGATCTCGGTTCTGTTGCAAGTCGAAGTGACAATTAAACTTTCTATTCCTTCTGTTTTAGCTTGTTCCAGCAAACGCGTTTTGGCAATCGCATCCAAACTAAACTGACCTCTAACCTCAGCATCAGCTTTTTTATAACTCAGACCAACTGAGTAAAAATACAGGTGTTTCGGTACGTTATTGTTTTCCATAAATTCACTTTCATAAAAGTGCAACAAAATTATCATTATAGTGTTTACAAAAGTAACGCTCAAAGTACTTTTTGTATCGCTACATGTTTTTTTGTTTCTAAACGTCTGTATTTATGCAAAAAGAAGTATTTTTGTAGCAAAATCAACTTGTTTGAAATGATTTGTTTAGAGTGATTCTAAATAACATTTTGAGTTTGTTTTGATTTTCGATTCAAAAAAATATCGCTATGAGTTCTCAGGAAATTATAAAAATTGAAGACGACTTTACGCTTATTCGTTTTCAAAACGACAGTCCGCAGCCTTTTTTTGCACAGCATGAAGTAGGTAGTGGCCTGATACAGTTTCATTTCGGGATAAAAGGAAATGCTAAATTCTTGTTCAATCAGGGTAGTTATGCTTTAGATTTGAAAGAAGAAAAATCGTTGCTTTTATACAATCCGCAGAAAGAATTACCGTTGAATTTAGAACTCGCTCCAAATTCATGGGTAATTTCAGTAATTGTATCAATAAAGAAATTTCACGCATTGTTTTCTGCCGAAGCAGATTATATTACTTTTTTAAGTCCTGATAATAAGGACAAAAAGTACTATAACGAAGGAAATATAAGTCCTTCAATGGCTATTGTGCTAAGTCAGCTGTTTCATTACAACCTTCATCCATCCATAAAAAACCTTTATTATAAAGGAAAAGGATATGAATTATTGAGTCTGTATTTTAACAGAACCGAAGATCCAAATGCAGAACAATGTCCGTTTTTGATTGATGAAGATAACGTTTTGAAGATCAGAAAAGCCAAAGAAATTATCATCGCCAATATGGCTGAACCACCCGGATTGCAAGAGCTGGCAGATGAAATTGGTTTGAATTTGAAGAAACTTAAAATGGGTTTCAAACAAATTTACGGCGACACGGTTTACGGTTTTCTATTTGATTACAAAATGGATTTCGCCCGAAAACTTCTTGATAGCGGATCTTATAATGTAAACGAAGTTGGATTGAAAATTGGTTACAGCACCGGAAGTCATTTTATTGCGGCTTTCAAGAAAAAGTTTGCCACAACTCCAAAGAAATATCTAATGTCGATTAATACGAATGTATAATAATGAAGAAAGGTATTTTGATTGCTTTAATCGCTTTTTGTGGTTGTAAATCTGAAGAGAATCCGTTGTTGGCAAAATATGAAAATCAGGCATATCATGATATTAAAGCCGATAGCGTAAAAACTTTTAGTTTTGGATTAGTACTTCCGCCTCGTGATTCTTTAGAATTATTAAGAGGTAACAAGATAGTAAATGTCTATCGCAAATACGGTTTGTTTATAAAGAATTTAGGCTGTACAGTAGGCAATGAAGAATTGGATAGTGCAGTTAGTAAATATTATAAAATAACAAACATTTATCTTGAAAAGAGAAATGGAAAAAGATGGGAAGAAAAAATGAAGAAAGAGTTAAACAATATAATCTTAAATGGAGAGTAATTTAGCATCAGTTTTAGATATCAGAACATAAATAAAAAATAACATTTATCATATTTCTAAAAAGTGACAAGTTCTACTTTTGACGAAAATTAAAACAAACAAAATGCTTAAAGCCTAAAGCTTAAAGCCTAAAGCAAAGAATAAATGAAAGGCGTATTATTAGTAAACTTAGGATCTCCGGAAAGTCCAACTACAAAAGATGTAAAACCATATTTAGACGAATTTTTAATGGATAAATACGTGATCGATGTTCCGTATTTATTGAGAGCTTTGTTGGTTCGAGGAATTATTTTAAGAAAAAGACCGGAAGAATCAGCTCACGCTTATGCGAAAATTTGGTGGGATGAAGGTTCTCCATTAGTGGTTCTTTCAGAAAGAATGCAGAAAAAAGTACAGCCTTTGGTAAATGTTCCAGTTTCGCTGGCAATGCGTTACGGAAGCATGACGATCGAAAAAGGACTTCAGGAATTGCACGATAAAGGCGTTACCGAAGTATTGCTTTTTCCTTTATATCCGCAATATGCAATGGCTTCGACTTTGACGATTTTAGTAAAAGCCGAAGAAATCCGTAAAAAGAAATTCCCTCAAATGACTTTTACCGATGTTCCTGCGTTTTACAACAAACCGGATTACATCAAGAATTTAGCCGATTCTATTCAGAAATATCTGGTTGGATTTGATTATGATCATTTATTGTTTTCTTACCACGGAATCCCGGAACGCCATATTCGCAAAACAGATATAACGAAATCACATTGTAAAATTGATGGTTCTTGTTGCAGCACACCTTCACCGGCGCACGATTTTTGTTATCGTCATCAATGTTATGAAACTACCAGACAAGTCGTAAAATTATTAGGACTTCCGGAAGATAAATATAGTCTGACTTTTCAATCGCGTTTAGCAGGAGATAAATGGTTAGAACCATATACTGATGTTGAAATCGACAAAATGCCGGCAAAAGGAATCAAAAACCTTGCAGTTGTAACACCAGCGTTCGTCTCTGATTGTTTAGAAACTCTGGAAGAAATTGCGATGCGCGCCAAAGAAGATTTTGAAGCAAATGGAGGAGAAGAATTCTTAGCAATTCCGTGTTTGAATGACGACGATGAATGGTGCCAAACAGTTGGGAATTGGATTAATGATTGGGCAAAATAATAGTTGTTTCAAGTTTAAGGTTTCAAGTTACAATCAACTTTAAAAAAAACCTTAAACTTGAAACTTGAAATAAATAATAATGGAATATTATAATTATCTAAAATCGCTGCATCTTATTTTTGTAATAACCTGGTTTGCGGGATTATTTTATATTGTGCGTTTGTTTGTATATCAAATAGAAGCCAATGAAAAACCATCTCCGGAAAAGGAAATTCTACAAGCGCAATACAAAATAATGACATATCGTTTGTGGTATATTATTACTTGGCCATCCGCAATTTTGGCTAGTATTTTTGCTTTTTGGATGTTGCTTTTTACCGATTTAGGAAATGCCTGGCTCAAAATGCCGTGGATGCACGTTAAGTTATGTTTTGTTTTCCTGCTGTATTTGTATCATTTGAAATGCCATCAGATATTTAAGCAATTGCAAAATGATGAGGTAAAATATTCAAACAATTTTATGCGTTTATGGAATGAAGGTGCAACGATTATACTTTTTGCAGTAGTTTTTTTAGTAGTTTTAAAGAGTGCCATCAACTGGATTTTCGGTGTAATCGGAATTTTTTTATTTTCGATTATTATTATGCTGGGATTTAGGTTTTATAAGAGAATCAGAGAGAGAAAATAGTTTTTTTAATTTCAGGTTTCAAGTTTCAAGTTGTCGACCGCAACGGAACCTGAAACTTGAAACCTGAAACAAACAAAAACAAAAAATATGCTGAGTAACTTCAAAATGTCGATGCTTTCATTGCGTGTCAGGATTTTCCTTTCGATGATTGTATTGATTGTTGTGGCATCTTTTTTACTGGCTTCCATTTCTATTATTCAATTTAAAAATGAAGCTAAAGAATATCATCAGGAACGTCTTGAACGAAAAGAAAATGCCGTAAAAGAACATATTAATTATGTGTTGAATACAACAACTTATCCTTTAAAAACAGGAAATCTGGATTTGATTTTTAAAGATAAAATTCACGAATTAGCGCAGATTCATAAAATCGAAATCAACATTTATAGCCTTGACGGCAAATTACTAAAATCCTCAAAAGAATCTTTTGCGGTTGATAAAGTAGCGCCGCCAATTCCGGAATATATCCTAAAATTAGTGCGTTCCTCTATCGAAAAGCGTTTTGTAGACATTAAAACCATCGATGGCGTTAAAAAGAGATCTTCTTATAGTTTAATCAAAGACGAAAAATTCAAACCGCTCGGAATTTTAAATCTTCCCTATTTAGAAGATGATGGTTATTATGATAACGAGTTAAATACTTTTTTAATTCGGTTAAGCCAGGTTTATTCCTTTATGTTAATTGTAGCTTTTGCATTGGCTTATTTTCTTTCTACTTATATAACAAAATCGCTTAAAACCATTTCAGACCGATTGGAAGAAACCAATTTAGATCAGAAAAACGAGAAAATTGTATTAGAAGCCAATAGTAAAGAGGTGAACTTCCTGATAAAGGCTTATAACGGAATGGTCGATAAATTAGAGACAAGTGCTATAAAATTGGCACAAAGTGAGCGTGAAGAAGCATGGCGTGAAATGGCAAAACAAGTAGCGCATGAAATTAAAAATCCGCTTACGCCGATGCGATTGACCGTGCAGAGTTTTCAACGAAAGTTTGACCCGACAGCACCAGATGTAAAACAGAAACTGAACGATTACTCAGAAACCCTTATTCAGCAAATTGATACAATGTCGGCAGTGGCTTCGGCATTTTCGAATT
Organism: Flavobacterium sp. N1736; assembly: GCF_025947065.1. Taxonomy (NCBI): domain Bacteria; kingdom Pseudomonadati; phylum Bacteroidota; class Flavobacteriia; order Flavobacteriales; family Flavobacteriaceae; genus Flavobacterium; species Flavobacterium sp. N1736. The sequence goes on along the minus strand of NZ_CP109994.1, from coordinate 3,792,976 downwards.
TTGCTTCGATGCCGGCACAGCAAAACGAAACCTTAAATGTGGTTGAGGTTGTAGAGCTTTCATTGGATATTTTTAACGAAGATTATATTGTTTTTGAAAGTGAAGAAGAGGAAATTATTTCTAAAATGGATCGAACGCAATTAATTCGTGTCATTACCAATTTGGTAAAAAATGCAACTCAGGCAATTCCCGAAAGTCAGTTTCATAAATCTATTTTAGTTACAGTAAAACGCAGAAACAATAATGTAGAAATTGCGGTAAAAGACAACGGAATCGGAATTCAGAAACAGGATATCAGTAGAATTTTCGAACCAAAATTCACCACGAAAACCAGCGGAATGGGACTTGGTCTCGGAATTATCAAAAACATTATCGAAAATTACAAAGGAACAATTACCTTTGAATCAACTTACGGAAAAGGAACCACATTTAGAGTTTCTTTACCTATCACAAACTCATAAAACCACCGTCATGAACTACGAAAATCTTTTAATTTCTATTGAAGAAAAAGTTGCAACCGTAACTATTAACCGACCTACAAAATTGAATGCTTTAAACAAAGCGACGATTAGTGATTTGAGTAAAGCAGTAAAATTATTAGCCAAAAATGATGATGTTCGTGTTATTGTAATTACCGGAACTGGTGAAAAAGCATTTGTAGCCGGAGCCGATATTTCAGAATTTGCAAATTATACTATTGTCGAAGGCGCGCAACTTGCAGCAGAAGGACAAGAAAGTTTATTTGATTTTATAGAAGGTTTAAAGAAACCCGTAATTGCTGCCGTTAACGGTTTTGCTCTTGGCGGCGGATTAGAACTGGCAATGGCGTGTCATTTTAGAGTAGCATCAGACAATGCAAAAATGGGATTACCGGAAGTAACTTTAGGATTGATTCCCGGTTACGGAGGAACGCAGCGTTTGCCACAATTAGTGGGTAAAGGCCGTGCGATGGAAATGATCATGACCGCAGCAATGATTTCTGCCGAAGAAGCAAAAGAGTATGGTTTAGTAAATCACGTTGTGCCGCAAGCTGAACTTTTGACTTTTACAAATACAATTGCACAAAAAATCATCAAGAATGCACCATTCGCGATCAGCAGAGCAATAAAAGCAATCAATGCTAATTTTACAGATGGTAAAAACGGATTTGATACCGAAATTAAATCATTTGGAAAATGCTTCGGAACTCAGGATTTTAAAGAAGGTACAACTGCATTTCTAGAAAAACGTAAAGCTGAATTTACAGGGAAATAAGTTATAACACAAAGTCGCACAAAGGTTTTACGCAGAGACTCACAAAGGTTTTCAAAATCTTAGCGACTTAGTGACTCAGAACCTTAGTGGCTAATATTCAATTACAAAAAATAAAATCATGTCCTACGAACCTATATTTACTCTTTTTTGCGAACGCGTCAAAGAGAGCATTCAAGCCGGCACTTTTGCCAAACTAACTTTAGCGAAAACAATTGGAGATACAGAACTTAAAAACATCTATTTCCGATTGGTTTTAAATGAAGACAACACCTATTCAATTTCATTAACTTCTCGCTACAAAACAGAAGAAATTGAAAGTATTCACGCTTTAGATGAAGCATTATTGGTTTTAGGAACTTACATTAAAAATCCATTTTTAACAGCACTTTTGTTCACGACAGACAATGATGTGACGTTTAAAGTAAACAAGAAAAATGCGGGAAGTATTATCGAACAAGAACCCACGTTTAAAAACGCTTCGCCGGTAATGTTAGAAATGATAGAGAAGGGGATTGTTTAAATATTTCGAGTCAAACAGAATTTAAAGCTATATGGAGATTAAAACTTTTTGGAGAATTGTTATTAAAGGGATCGGTTTATGGCTTTTAATAAATAGCGTATATGTTATTCCACAATTTGCCACAACATTTTCTTTTAATGATGGAACGCTGAATTGGGCTAATTTGATTTCGGTATGGTTTATAACATCTGGGACTCTTATAGTTTATCTTTTGGTTACTGGATTTTTCCTTTTTAAAACAGAATTTATAATAAATATATTAAAACTGGATAAAAATTTCACCCAAGAAAAAATAGATATAAATATTCCGTACGATGCTGTTCTTTCTATTGCTGTAATTGTTATTGGAGCCCTTGTTTTTGTTGAAGCTATTCCTAAACTTTGCTCGACAATTTATGAGTTTTTAAGACAGAAAGAATTGTTTAAAGATTATATGGGAACATCATGGATAATGTTTTACTTTTTAAAAACCATTTTTGGTTATTTAATCATGACAAATAGTAAAGTGATTGTGAAATTTATTGATAAGAAAAAAACAAATTAACATAAACTCTTTCGTTACAATCTTTTGTGGTTATAGACACCTGCTTTGTTAGGCAGTGCGAAGTCGAAGCCTCGTTTGCTGAATCACATTGCGGGACTTAGACTTCGCTCAGTCTGACAAAAAAAATAGATTCTTCGTGAACCTCAACGGATTTTAATCCGTCCAAATAACAGATCCGATAAAAAAATCTTTGTGAACCTCTGTGCAATTTTTGCGAATCTCTGTGAAATAATCCTAAACCAACTTCACAAACAAATTCGAAGCTATTTTATTCGAAATCGACAATTCACGACCATCAACCTTAATTTTTACAGATAAATCGAAAGATTCTCTGGATAAGAATTCAATTTTAGAACCTAAGGCAATTTCTTGTTTATCCAGATATTTCAGGAATTCTGATGAAGTATCTTTTACACCAACACAAACTCCAATTTGATTTTCGGTTAATTCAGAAAGCAATTGTTTTTCAATTTTAACAATTCGCCCGTTTGCATCCGGAATCGGATCTCCGTGCGGATCTTCGGTTGGATTTCCCAAAAAATCATCCAAACGGTTAATCAATTGTTCTGATTTGATATGTTCTAATTGTTCGGCAATATCATGAACCTCATCCCAGGTAAAATTTAGTTTTTCAACCAAAAAAACTTCCCATAAGCGATGTTTTCTAACAATCATTTTAGCGGCTAGTTTTCCATTTTCCGTCAAAGAAACACCCTGATATTTTTTATAATTGACCAAATCTTTCTCAGACAGTTTTTTAAGCATATCCGTAACCGAAGAAGCTTTGGTTTCCATCATTTCAGCAATAGCATTCGTGCTTACTTCAGCATCATTCGAAGCCGTAAGATGATATATTGATTTTAGATAGTTTTCTTCTGAAAAAGTCATTCCATTTTAGATTTTAGAGTGTTGATTTTAGATTTTAGATTGAGGGAAAACCTTTGCCGCTTTCTGCCTCTGAACCTTTGTACCTCTAAAAAGAACCTGTTTTTTGAGGTTCAAAGCTACAAAAGGACAATGGTTCAAAGTTTTTAAACCTTTGTCCCTTTGTTGCTCTGTTACTTTGAGCCTATTTTTTAACAATCAACAAAGGTATCGAAATTTTATGTCTCAATTTATCTACCGTAGTACCAAATAAAATATCTTTTAAGCCAGTGTGACCGTGAGTTCCCATTACTAAAATATCAAAATTTCCTTCATTGATTATCTTCGGAATCACGCTGTTAGGTTTTCCAAAACCAAGTTCAGTTTTGATTCTGAAACCTTTCTGCGAAAGCATATCTTTATATTCTAATAATAATTTCTCGTCAACTGTTGTTTCGTGATCGTCAACATGACCGCCATACATTAATGCGCCAACAGTTTCAACAATGTGAATTAAGGTATATTGCGCGTCGATTCCGCCAAGTTCGAACGCATTGTTTAGTGCAGCTTCATCGGCTTTAGAAAAATCGACTGAAATAGCGATGTTTTTCTTATTGTAAATTTCCCTTGGCGTGTATTCTAATTTTAAATGATGAGGTGAATGGTTCTCGATATTCGATTTAATTCTGGCAATAAATGGTTTTACAACGATATAAAGCAATAAACCTAAAAATCCAAAAGCGAGCGGAACAACCGTAATCCAAAGAAAAACAGGATGATTGGAATTTTCAAGCCACGAAGAAATTTCATCATAAACCAATTTTGCATTTAGTGTAACAATAATTAAAGCAATAATCCAGGCAGCAATTTGAGTGATTCTGGAAATATGAAAACCTTTCATTTTAGTTTTGTCGCTCACAAAGTGAATCAGCGGAATAATCGCAAAACCCAATTGCAAACTCAAAATAACCTGACTTAATATCAAAAGTTTTCCGGTTACACTTTCGCCATAAATTAAAATCACAATAACAGCAGGAACAATGGCAATTAAACGAGTTATGATTCGGCGAACCCAAGGCTGAATACGTAAATTCAAATACCCTTCCATTACGATTTGTCCGGCTAAAGTTCCGGTAACGGTCGAACTTTGTCCGGCAGCGATTAAGGCAACGGCAAATAATATTGGCGCCCACTTAGTTCCTAACAAAGGCTCAAGAAATTCGTGCGCATCCTGAATTTCGGCAACTTGAAACATTCCGTTTTTGTAGAATGTGGCTGCGGCCAAAATTAAAATAGCAGCATTTACAAAGAATGCCAGATTTAAGGCGATTGTCGAATCGATGAAGTTGTATTTCAGTGCTTGTTTGATTCCGGCCGGACTTCTGTCGAATTTTCTGGTTTGTACTAATGAAGAATGCAAGTACAAATTGTGCGGCATTACCGTTGCACCAATAATTCCGATAGCGATGTATAAAGCGGCTGAACTTGGAATCGATGGAATTAATCCATAAATCACCTTATCCAGTTCAGGCTCGGCAAAAATCATTTCAAAAATAAAGGAGAAACCAATAATAGCAACTAAAGCGATAATAAACGCCTCCATTTTTCGGATGCCTTTATTAATCAGAAATAATAAGATGAATGTATCCAGAACGGTAATTAAAACACCTTCGATAAGCGGAATGCCGAATAATAAGTTTATCCCGATTGCCATTCCCAAAACCTCGGCTAAATCACAAGCGGCGATGGCAATTTCGGCAAGGAAGTATAAAATATAGTTGATAAATTTAGAATAGGTTTCTCTCGAAGCCTGAGCCAAATCGCGCTGTGTTACAATTCCCAGTCTTGCACTTAAACTCTGTAACAACAAAGCCATTAAGTTACTCATTAGCAAAACCCAAAGCAATGAATAGCCAAATTGGCTACCGCCGGCAATATCTGTTGCCCAGTTTCCGGGATCCATATAACCTACGCTTACTAAATAGGCGGGACCTAAAAAGGCTAATATTTTTCTAAATCCTGTTTTTTTATGTTCTGTTGCAACTGATTGGTGAACTTCTTCTAAAGATTTGGTCATTGTAAAATGTTGTTTTAACAAATATAACTATAAATTATATTTGCACAACAATTTTTTTAGGCAAGTCTAAATCTTGTTGTTAGAATTGAAACAATTCGGACATAATCCTGACAAGGTGAAGTTTATGTCATTGACTTTGTAATTATGCGGAATGATATAACTTGGCTTCACACTTTCCAGACAAGTAACTTCATGACAATTTTCACAGCTAAAATGTGCATGGTTATGAATGTGTACTCTTTGTGCCTGATGATGACATTTTGCATACTTTACTGTTCCGTCAAGATTGACAATTTTATGAACAATGTCGTCATTTACCAAACGATCTAAGATTCTGTAAATCGTAACGCGATCACATATATCGTTTAATTGTTTTTGAATTTCTGTGTGTGACAGTGCTGTTTTAGATTTACCAAAAACCTCTAAAACGGCTGTCTTTGCTGCGGTATTGCGTGGTGTTTTCATTGATATGAATATAAATATTTTAACGCAACAATGTTGCGATTGATTTTAATGTGTATATTTGCAACAAAATTGCATTAAGCAAATGTACGAGAAATGAAGAAAACCACCACACATCTTTACGATATTTTAGGAATTTCAAGCGCCACCGTTTGTTTGGTTCATTGTTTGGTTTTTCCGCTTCTGACAATTCTGCCTTTAGGATTAAATCACAATCCATTTATAGATTTAATTTTTGCCATAATAGGATGTTTTGCCATTTTCAAAATTATTAAAAAATCGAATCTTTTAGTAGCAACTGTTCTGCTTATTTCGATGGTTTTAATTTGGATTAGTGTTTTGAGTGAAATCATTCTCGACATTCATCTGGATTTAATTTTTATCGGTGGAACCGGAATGATCATCGGACATTTTTTAAACTATAAATCGCATAGAAACAGAAATCATTAAAATTACAATATTATGATACAGCAAAAAGATTTTGAAGTAATTATTGTTGGCGGAAGTTACAGCGGACTTTCTGCCGCAATGAGTTTGGGTCGTTCTTTGCGACAGGTTTTAGTTATTATAGCGGTTTGCCTTGTAACAGACAAACACCGCATTCTCATAATTTTATCACACATGACGGTGAAAAGCCTGCTGTTATTTCGGCGAAAGCCAAAATTCAGGTTGACTTTTATGATACAGTTCATTTTTATAACGGTCTTGCTGTAAGAGCCATAAAAACAGAAAAAGGGTTTGAAATTGCAACAGAGAACGGAGAAACATTTACTGCCGGGAAACTATTATTTGCAACAGGCGTAAAAGATTTACTTCCTCAAATAAATGGTTTTGCAGAATGTTGGGGAATTTCGGTTTTGCACTGTCCGTATTGTCACGGTTATGAAGTTAAAAAAGAGAAAACCGCCATTATCGCCAATGGAGAAATGGGATTTGAATATGCCAAATTAATTTCAAACTGGACAAAAGCCCTTAGATTATTAACTAACGGTAAATCAACTTTAACTGAAGAACAAACCAAAGTTTTGAAGAAACATAATATCGGTATTATCGAGACAGAAATAAATTCCTTTAAACATGAAAATGGAAATATTCAGAATGTTGTTTTTAAAGATCAATCTCAAATTGATGTAAAAGCGATTTATCACAAACCTCCTTTTGAACAGCATTGTCTTTTGCCGGAATTTTTAGGCTGTCGCTTAACGGAACAAGGTTTAATAAATGTTGATATGATGCAGAAAACAAATATTTCTGGTGTTTATGCGAGCGGCGATTGTGTTATTCAAGCCAGATCTGTGGCGATGGCCGTTTCTTCCGGATCTTTTGCAGGCGCTACAATCAATAAAGAACTTATTGACGAAGATTTTTAATATTAATACAGACAAGTTTTTAGAAACCTGGCCTGTAGAAGGTCTTTTTTGTATAGCCCCTAGCTTCAGCTAGGGGAAAAAGATTTGATTAAAAAAAGGCTTTAGCCAAACTATAAAATTTGGCTAAAGCCCTTTTTGTTTTCATTTATATTTTCATCCAGCTGAAGCTGGACGCTATTCAAGCGCAGTAAACATCTTTATGATTTTATTTATAATTACTTAAATATAAATATAACATATTGATGTGTATTGAGTTATAAATTTTGAATTTAAAAACATTATTTGTCAAATTTAATTTTTAGTTTTGTCTAAATTTAATTTTATAATAATGAAAAACTCAATTTTGATATTGATTTTGTTTAGTTTACAATTTTCATTTGCTCAGGAAAAGACTTCTGTTTCTGGTTTTGTTTCTGGCGAAGGAAGAAAAATACAAGCCGCGAATGTGCATTTACTGGGCACTAACCAAAAAACAGTTACCGATAGTTTGGGATATTATTCTTTAGAAAATGTCTCTGTTGGAAATCATACTATTCAGGTTTCTTATTTAGGTTTTCAAACTTTAAAAAAGAAAATTGAAGTTGTAAAAGATGCTGTAAATTCACTTGATTTTGAATTAACCGATAATGAAAACCAGCTTAACGAAATTGTAGTTTCGGGAACTTTAAAAGCAGTAAAAAGATTAGAAAGTGCCGTTCCTGTTGAGGTTTATTCAACGGTTTTCTTCAAGAAAAACCCAACGGCAAGTATTTACGAAGCGCTTCAGAATATCAACGGCGTTCGGCCACAGCTTAATTGTGGCGTTTGCAACACGGGCGATATTCACATCAATGGATTGGAAGGTCCGTATACTTTGATTTTAATTGACGGAATGCCAATTGTGAGCAGTCTTTCGACAGTTTACGGTTTATCCGGAATTCCGAATTCATTGGTAGAAAGAATTGAAATTGTAAAAGGTCCTGCATCTTCGTTGTACGGAAGTGAAGCAGTTGGCGGCTTGATCAATATTATTACTAAAAGTCCAACGAATGCTCCGGTTTTTTCTGCAGATTATTTTACTACTTCTTATTTTGAAAGCAATCTTGATTTGGGAATGAAATTTAATGCTGGAAAAAAAGCGACTTCTCTTTTAGGCGTTAATTACTTTAACTACGATCAGGTTATTGATCGGGACAAAGACAATTTTACCGATGTAACGCTGTCTGAAAGAATTTCGGTTTTTAATAAATGGAATTTTAAGAGAAATAATAATCGCCTTTTTACGATTGCAGCCCGCGGAATGTACGAAGATAGATGGGGCGGGGATATACGTTGGGAGAAAAAATACCGGGGCGGCGATGAAATTTACGGTGAAAGTATTTATACCAAACGTGGTGAATTAATTGGAAGTTATCAATTGCCTTTTGAAGAAAAACTAATGCTTTCGTTCTCCGGAAACGTTCATTATCAGGACAGCCGTTACGGAACGACATCTTATATTGCCAATCAGAAAATTGGTTTTTTGCAATTAACATGGGATAAAAAAATAGGGCGAAATGATTTCCTTGCCGGAATTGCCAATCGTTATTCGTATTATGACGATAATACCACGGCAACAAAGGAAGCAGAAAGTACCTGGTTACCCGGGATTTTTGTTCAGGATGAAATTACGCTTTCGCCAAAAAGTCAGATTTTGTTAGGAATGCGTTACGATTATAACTCCATTCACGGCTCTATTTATACGCCGAGATTTGCTTACAGATGGAAAAAGAATGATAACACTATTTTTAGATTTAATGCCGGAACCGGATTTCGGGTTGTAAATTTATTTACCGAAGATCACGCGGCACTTACAGGTTCCAGAGATGTTGTACTTAAAAGTAATTTGAAACCGGAACAATCCATTAATGCAAATCTGAATTATATTCAAAAGATAAACTTTACGAATGGCACTTTTATCGGAATTGAAACTACGGCTTTTTATACAAGATTCAGCAATAAAATTATTTCCGATTATGAAACGGATCCTAACAAAATCATTTATGACAATATCAACGGATATGCGATAAGCCAGGGAATAAGCGCGAATGTAGATGTTAATTTTCCGATGGGTTTAAAAATGATTTTAGGCGCTACGGTTTTAGATAATAAGAATGTCGAAAACGGCGTATCTGAAAGACCTTTTTTAACAGAGAATTTCACGGCAACTTGGAGTATTTCGTATAAAATAGAATCGCTAAATTTATTGTTAGATTATACAGGAAATGTTTACAGCCCAATGAATTTGCCTTTATTGAGCGATTTAGATCCGAGAAGTCCGAAATCGCCTTGGTATAGTATTCAGAATATTCAGTTCACCTATTCCGGATGGAAGAATTTTGAACTTTATGGCGGAATCAAGAATCTGTTGAATTTTACACCAAAGCAAAATAATCCGTTTTTGATTTCAAGAACGAATGATCCTTTTGATAAAAATGTGCAATATGATTCAGCAGGAAAAGTAGTGGTAACACCTGATAATCCTTATGGTTTAACTTTTGATACCACTTATGTTTACGGACAAAACCAAACTATTCGGGGATTTTTTGGATTGCGATATACTTTGAGGTAAAAAGTTTAATGCCACAGATTTCACAGATTAAAAGGATTTTATTACAGCGTTTAAATTTTTTATAACATTCTCAGGATGACATTCGGTTTAAATCTTTTTAATCTGTGAAATCTGTGGCAAAAAATAAAAACAAAAACAAATGAAAAAGCTGGCTTTAATGATCTTCTTTTTAGGAATTACTTCAACGGGATTCTGCCAACTTAAAAGCCGATCTTTTGAGGAAGTGGATAGTTTGCAGCAAATTCAAAAGAAAAAAATAGTCGTTTTCATTCATACCGATTGGTGTCAGTTTTGTCAAAGAATGAAAAACACTACTTTCAAGAATGAGGAAATTATTGAAGATCTGAATTCCAATTTCTATTTTATTGATTTTAATGCCGAGGAAAAACGGAATATAACGTTTAATGATCAAACATTTAAATATCAGCCGTCAGGAAATAATGTTGGCGTTCATGAACTGGCTTTGCAATTAGGAACAATGAACAATCAAATTGTGTATCCGGTTTTATGTGTGTTGAATGAAAAAAACGAAATCATTCTTCAATACAGCAATTACCTCAATGCAAAGGATTTTAAACTTGTTTTGGAAAAACTAAAAGAATAAAATTCATTATTTTTGAAGATGAATTCTTCGCAAATAAAACACTTCGACTACATTTTTACCGGAACGGGTTTGGCTGCTTTAATGACCGTTTATAAAATGGCTTTGTCCGGAAAGTTTGCAGATAAGTCAATTTTGCTTTTAGATGAAAATCAAAAGAAAAGCAATGACCGAACCTGGTGTTTTTGGGCAAAAGAAGAAACAATCTGGGATTCTGTTATTTCTAAAAGATGGGATTCGGCTTTATTTGCCAATGAAGATTTTAAACGCAATTTAGCGTTGAAGCCTTACCAATACAATCAAATTCGAGGATTAGATTTTTACAATTTTGTTTTTGAAGAAGTTTCAAAATATTCAAATATTATTTTTCTAAACGAAAAAGTAACGGATATTAACGAACTCGAAACCCATGTTTTTGTTGGTACGGAAGCAAATCGATACACTTGCGATTATTTATTCAACAGTATTTATACCAAAACATTTGCTCTAAGTCAGACTAAATATCCGGTTTTGCAACAACATTTTGTGGGCTGGTTTGTAAAAACTGAAAATGAAAATTTCAATCCTGAAGAAGCAACTTTTATGGATTTTTCAGTTGAACAAAAAGGCAATACGCGTTTTATGTATGTTTTGCCAACTTCTAAAAGCGAAGCTTTAGTAGAATATACTTTGTTTTCAGAAAACCTGCTTCCAAAAGAAGAATATGAAAATGAAATTCAAATTTATCTGGAGCAATTCGGCGTTCTGCAATATGAAATTATAGAAAAGGAGCAGGGAAGTATTCCAATGACATGTTATCCTTTTTGGGAAAAAAACACGAAACGAGTTCTGAATATTGGAACTGCCGGCGGTTGGACAAAGGCAAGTACAGGTTATACTTTTAGAAATTCGGACAAAAAATCATCTGAATTAGTGAAGTTTCTTGAGCGTAAAACTCCTTCTCCCAAAGTTTCGGGATCACTCAGGATGACAAAGTTTTATAAAAAAAACAGATTTTGGTTTTACGATTTATTGCTTTTGGATATTCTTCATCGCCATAATGAATCCGGAAGTGGTGTTTTTTCTTCATTATTCAGAAATGGAAATCCTGCTTTGATTTTTAAGTTTCTGGATGAAGAAACGAACTTAATCGAAGATCTTCAAGTGATTTTAAAATGTCCAAAAGTGCCATTTATTAAGGCTTTGTTTGGGGTTATATTTAGATAAAAATTTTGTTTCACGCAGATTTACAGATTTAAGCAGATTTGTTTGATCAATTTTTGATTCATATAACTTTAAATAAAAATCTACTTAAATCTGTAGAATCTGCGTGCAATTCTCTTTATTTCCTTTTACTATAAATTTCAACGAGACTTTTTTAGTTGATCACAGTACAATCTTGATATCGTAAAAAGTAGTTGATACCTTGAAAATATAGATTTGTCTGTATAAAAATGTCTTATTCTTTTGTTTTAAGAACTTTTTCTGGCGATTAAAAAATCATATAACATCTAGTTTTGCCAATTGAAAACAACGTAGATCTGATGTCATCGCTCATTTACGATAATGAATTAATTGACAAATTATGGGAGTTACTAAACATTTCGATTTTGATCTGGAAACAAAAGCAATAGGAAAAATTTGTAAAGCACTTGGACATCCAACGCGAATTCAGATTATGACCTTGTTATGGAAAAGAAATAATAGAACTTGTGGTGAAATTGTTGAATTAATTCCATTAGCACAATCCACGATATCCAAACATTTATTAGAATTAAAAAAAGCAAATCTGGTAAATATAAAAAACGAAGGCAAAAAGATCATTTATTCTATCGAAGTTGATAACATACAAATACTTAAAAAATATTTGACGAGTTACCTTTCAACTATTGAAATTAGTGAACAAAAGAAATCTACTGTTTTAGCAACCAGACGCGAAATAAGAGGAAGAAATAGTTATTTGAAGCAATACAATTATCAATTTCCTGATAAAAAATTAAAACAGGTAGTTTAGGTATTCAGAATCAATATTTTGTGCCATTTTAAATTTACTATTTAACTATAACAAAAGTTTATACTTCAAATTAACGAGTTGCGAGTAAACTTTGTAACTTTGCAGTTCAAAAGTAAAATTTAAAAGATAAAAATATGTATCCAGAAGAAATGGTAAAACCAATGCAAGCTGAACTTACTGCTGCAGGTTTTCAAGATTTACATAGTGCTGACGCTGTAGATAATGCTATCAAAGCTGAAGGTACCACTTTAGTTGTTGTAAACTCTGTTTGCGGTTGTGCTGCAAGAAATGCACGTCCGGGAGCAAAAATGAGTTTAGAAGGTGCTAAAAAACCAGATCACTTAATCACAGTTTTTGCAGGTGTTGACAAAGAAGCTGTTGATGCTGCAAGACAACATATGTTCCCTTTTCCTCCATCATCGCCATCTATGGCTTTGTTCAAAAACGGAGAATTAGTTCACATGTTAGAGCGTCACCACATCGAAGGTCGTCCAGCTGAATTAATCGCTGAGAACTTGCAAGATGCATTTAACGAGTATTGTTAATTTTTAAGTTACTTAGGTTTTAGGTTCAAAGTGGCAAAGGTACAGAGGTACAAAGATTAAAAAAAAGCATCAGCTGCGGCTGATGCTTTTTTGTTTTTATAGGTGTGTTTTTGAACTTAGAACCTTAGCAACTTAATATCTCAGTATTTTTTCACTTTGGACCTTTGCAACTCTGCCCCTTTGAACCTCAAAAAGAACTAATTCCAGCCTCCTCCAAGTGCTTTGTACAATTGAACCATAGAGCTTAATTGTTTTTGTGTTAATTGAGACAGGCTTAGTTGTGCTTCAAATAACGATCGTTGAGCATCTAAGACTTCTAAATACGATACGTAACCGTTATAATATCTGGCATTTGATAAATCGTAATTTTTTTGCGCAGCGATTACTTGTTTATTTCTTGCGGTCCATTCTTCTTTATACATTGCTACATTTTGCAATGAATTTTCGACTTCAGAAATTGCTGTCAAATAGGTTTTTTGGAAATCAAATTTTCTTTCTTCGGCGATTTGACGGTTGACATCAACACGTCGTTTGTTTTTTCCAAAGTTGAAAATCGGACCAGTTACTCCGGCGCCAACATTTTGCAAATAAGAAGCATCATTGAATAAATCTCCTACCATAACACTTGTAAAACCGGCAAGTGCTGCAATATTAAACGAGGGATATCTCATGGCTTGTGCAACTCCAATTCTTTCGTTTGCCGCTCTGTATGAAAGTTCAGTGGCTTTTACATCAGGTCGGTTTTCAAGTAATGCCGATGGAACTGAAGTTGGAAAAGTAGTTAGAATCAATAATTCGCTGTTGGTTTTTCCTCTTTCTATAGGTTGCGGAACTTGTCCGATTAATATTGAAATAGAATTTTCGAGCGCTGTAATTTGCCTCTTAATTGCTGGAATATTCGCTTCGGCAATTGCGACTTGCTGTTCGATTTGAACTTTATCTAATTCGGCTACATAACCACTTTTAAAACGCTCGTTTATGATATCATAGGCTTTTTGTCTGGTTTCTAAAGTATGAATGGTAATTTCTAACTGATTGTCAAAATCGCGTAATTCAAAATACGAAATAGCAATATTGCTGACTATATTCGAAAGGACAACTTTTCTGGCTTCATCAGTAGCTAAAAGATCTGCTTGAAAAGCTTTGCTTTGATGGCGGTATTTCCCCCAAAAATCTAATTCCCAAGACATATTTGCAAAAGCAGAACTGGCTTGAAGAAAGGATTCCGCACTATTTACTTGTCCTGAATATTGAAAAGCAGGATATAAATCGGCTTTGGCGATTCCCAGATTAGCTTTAGCTTGTTCCAGACGTGCCACAGCAATTTTCAAATCGAAATTATTTTGAAGCCCTTTTTCGATTAATCCAATTAAAATCGGGTCATTAAAAATTGTGGACCATTTTATCATTCTTACTGATGCAGTAGTATCAGTGCTATGATCGCCATATAGAAAACTTTCTGGTTTGGGGTGTTCCGGCTTAGCATATTTTGGTCCAACCATGCATCCGAAAGGAAAAATGGCTATCAAAAGTAATGCTGCTACTAATTTTAGATTTTTCATCATTCCTCTTTTTTAGGTTCATCAGTTTCTTTTGAATGTTTTTTACCAAAACTTTCAATAAATACAAACAACACAGGAATTAGGCAAACGCCTAAAATAGTGGCTACGAGCATTCCGCTAAAAACGGTCATTCCCATTACTTTTCTGGCTTGCGCTCCGGCTCCGGTTGCTGTTAGTAACGGAACTACTCCAAGTATAAAAGCAAAAGCAGTCATTAAAATTGGACGGAAACGGAGTTTTGCAGCGTATAACGCAGCTTCTTTTACCGGCATTCCTTTTTCATATTCTTCTTTGGCAAACTCGACAATCAAAATGGCATTTTTTGCGGCTAAACCAATTAACATAACAAGACCAATTTGCGCGAATACATTATTGACATAATCCGGGCTAAATAATCGGCAGAGATACAATCCTAAAAAGGCGCCAAAAACGGCAAATGGAGTTCCGAGAAGTACACTAAACGGAAGTTTCCAGCTTTCGTATTGAGCGGCAAGTATTAAAAACACAAAAACTAAAGCCATTATAAATACGGTGTTTCCTTTTCCTTCGGCTTGTTTTTCCTGATAACTCATATTTGCCCACTCATAATCCATCGCTGCGGGCAAAACTTTTGTGGCCGTTTCCTGCAAAGCATTCATGGCTTCAACAGATGTAAATCCCGGCGCTGGCGTTCCGCCAATTTCTGCTGCACGATACAAATTGAATCGGGTTGTAAATTCGGGACCGCTTTCTTTTTTGATTGTGGCAATACTCGAAATCGGAATCATTTTGTTTTCTTTACTTCGAACAAATATTTTATTGATGTCTTCCGGATTTACGGTAAAACTTGGATCTGCCTGTAGCAAAACAATATATTGACGTCCAAATTTGTTAAACTCGTTAATATATTGTCCTCCCAAACTGGCTCCAATGGCAAGATTTACATCGGATAAGGAAAGACCAAGTTCCGTGACTTTTTCCCGATCAATATCCAAACTAATTTGTGGCACATTTGGATTAAAAGTTGTTCTGATGGTTCCAATTTCCGGTCGTTTCCTGGCTTCTGCCATAAATCTTTGAGCATTTTCGTAAAGATATTGCGGTGTGTTTCCTTCTTTGTCCTGAAGCATCATCGAGAATCCGGCGGCATTTCCAATTCCGGTAATTGGCGGAGGACCAAAAGCGAAAACCGTTGCTTCGGGAATTCCAAAAACCACTTTTCCGTTTACTTCTTTTAAAATTTGAAAAACGTCCTGTTCCCGTTCTTTCCATTCCTTTAACGCAACAAAGAAAAACCCGTTATTGGTTGCAACTGAATTTTTAATTAAACTAAATCCTGCGACTGAAGTATAATATTCAACACCTTCATTTTTAGATAATATATGTTCGATTTTTTCAATTACTTTACTGGTTCTTTCTAAAGATGAAGCGCCGGGAAGCTCAATATTCACAAACATATATCCCTGATCTTCTTCAGGAACAAATCCGCCCGGAATTTTTCCTCCCAAAAGTATAATGGCTCCAATAAGAATTCCGATAAAAATAAAACTACGGGCTGTTTTTTTGATTAAGTAACCTGAAAAACCAGTGTATTTGTCTGTAAAAGCTCCAAACTTTCGATTAAAAGCATCGAAGAATTTTCCAAGCCAGCCTTTTGCTTCCTGATTTGGCTTTAATAAAAGAGAACATAAAGCCGGACTTAAAGTTAATGCGCTTAAAGCAGAGAATATAACTGATATAGCAATTGTAATGGCAAATTGCTGATAAAGTCTTCCGGTTATTCCGGGTGTTAATGCAACTGGGATAAATACGGCTGTTAACACAATTGCGATGGCAATTACGGGTCCTGAAACTTCTTTCATTGCCAGATTTGTGGCTTCTTTTGGAGACATGCCTTGCTCAATGTGATGCATTACGGCCTCGACGACGACAATTGCATCATCGACGACAATACCAATGGCAAGCACTAATCCTAAAAGTGAAAGTACATTTATGGAAAATCCTAAAACAGGAAAAAGCATGAAAACTCCAATCAAAGAAACGGGTACGGTTAAGAGTGGAATTAAAGTCGCGCGCCAGTTTTGCAAAAAGATAAAAACGACGATGATTACCAGTATTATAGCTTCGACCAGCGTATGCATGATTTCGTTGATTCCTTCAGAAATGGCTAAAGTTGTATCCAGCGAAACGCGATATTTTAAATCCTGAGGAAAACGTTTGCTTAATTTTTCGATTGTTTTTTTGACATTTTCGGCAACTTCTAAAGCATTTGAACCCGGCATTTGTTTGATTCCGATGGTTCCTGCGGGACTCCCATTTAATTTTGCTACTGAGGCATAACTTTCGGTTC
Organism: Flavobacterium sp. N1736; assembly: GCF_025947065.1. NCBI lineage: Bacteria > Pseudomonadati > Bacteroidota > Flavobacteriia > Flavobacteriales > Flavobacteriaceae > Flavobacterium > Flavobacterium sp. N1736. Next base: position 3,776,265 of record NZ_CP109994.1, on the reverse strand, counting down.
CTAATGTTACGGTTCCAATATCTTTAAGCCGAACTTGCTGGTTGCTGATGTTCGATTTTAAAATAATGTTTTCAAAATCTTCGGGATTTATCAAACGGTCTTTTAAAGTTACGTTGTATGTGAATTCGTTGTTGTCTTTGGCGGGCGGAGCACCAAATTTTCCTCCCGGCGAAATGGCATTTTGTTCTTTTATGGATTGGATAATATCAGGAACAGTCAGGTTGTATTTGGCCATTATATCGGGCTTGACCCAAATTCTCATGGCATAATTGCTTCCTCCGTAAAGTGTAACTTCTCCAACTCCTTTAATACGTGCCAATGCATCTACAAGGTTAATGCTGGCATAATTGGTCAGGAAATTATTGTCGAATGTTTTGTTTGGAGAATAAAGCGACAAAATCAGCATGGGCATCGAAAGTGATTTTTTGGTCGTAACTCCGGTTGTTTTTACATCGTTTGGTAATTTATTAGTGGCTTCGTTAACTCTGTTTTGAGTTAGCATCGTTGCGATATCTAAATCGGTTCCCATGTCGAAAGTAATGTTGAGCGTCATACTTCCGTCACCAGTATTGGTCGACTGCATGTAGAGCATATTTTCAACTCCGTTTACTTTTTGTTCTATTGGTGTTGCAACGGCTTGTTCTACATTTAATGCATTTGCACCTCTATAACTGGTCGAAACCTGAACCAATGGCGGCGCAATTTCCGGATATTGTGCAATGGGCGTTCCTAGTATAGAAAGCCCTCCAACAATAACGATAAATATGGATAGTACAATGGCGACTATCGGTCTTCTCACAAAAAAATTATCCATAATTAGTCATTTAGAGATGATGCAATCTGTTTTTTGTCTTTGTCTGCCACATAAGGAACCGGAACAACTTGCGACCCCGGCTGTATAAACTGATTGCCAATTATGGCTACTTTTTCATTGGGTTTTAATCCTTTTGTAATAATCCAGTCAACGCCTATCTTTTGACCAACTTCAACCATTCGGGTTTGAATGGTGTTTTTATCATCAATTATTGAAACCTGAAAAAGTCCCTGAATTTCAGTTACTGCTTTTTGAGGAACAACAATGGCGTCCTTTTGTGTTCTGAGTAAAACACGCACTTTGGCAAATTGTCCGGAACGTAAAGTCCCATCCGGATTTGGAAATTGTGCTTCAATAGTTACAGTTCCTGTTGTCGGATCGATTTTGGTATCGGAGAAGTTTAAACTTCCTTTTTCAGGATGTGTACTTCCGTCAGAAAGTATTAATTGAAGATCTGTAATACGTTCTCCGGCTTTGGTTTGTTTTTGGTATTTTAAATAATCAGATTCACTTACGGTAAATTGCACTCTGACTTTTTCGAGTTTTGAAACGGTGTTTAATTTTGAAGAGTTTCCGACTTTCGTAATATAGTCGCCTAATCTCGCATTCGAAAGTCCGATTACGCCATCAATTGGAGATTTTATATTAGCATAACCTCGTTCTATTTGTTGGTTTTTTAAGCTTGCGACAACACTCGCGTAGTTTGATTTTGCCGCTTTTTCTTTGGCTACAGCCGCATCTAATTCTCGTTTACTTACAGCGTTCATATCTGCAAGCGGCCGAATTCGCTTTAATTCTTCCTCGGCATTAACCAAACCACTTTGGGCAACAGCAACTTGTCCGCGCGCTTGTTCTACTTTAGTTTCATATTCCAACGGGTCAATAGTATAGAGGAGTTGTCCTTTTTTGACTTTTTGACCTTCTTTAAAATACATTCCGGTCAAAATTCCGTCGACTCTCGCAATCAGTTCAATGTCTAAATCTCCAAACGTTTGTCCGGCAAAATCCTTATAGATTGGCACATCTTGACTTTTGACGGTTACAAAAGGTGCTTGCATGGGCGGTGGCGCTTTCTTTTCTTCTTTTTTGCAAGAGATGAAAATTGTTAAAAATATAAGAATGGGGAAAAATGGTTTTGGTAGTTTTAAAGCATTCATACGTATAAATGTTAAAATTGTTAACATAAATGTACGAAATAAATGTAAATAGCTGATTTTTTGATGTTTATATTTTAATGTTTCGGATTAAAAAGAAAAAAAGACCGATGAAATTAATTTAAAAAAAACTTTAAGTAGTATTTAAATGGCTTTTTGGGTTTTTGAAATTGCAGATAAAAAACTTACCTTTGCACCCGAATTCACTCAGAAAATAGAATTCACTACATATTATTTCTCAACTTAAAAAAGTTTATAGCATGCAACTGTACAACACTTTAAGCGCAGAAGAAAGAGCCATCATGATCGATGATGCCGGTAAACAACGACTAACGTTGTCTTTCTATGCGTATGCCAAAATTCAAGATCCCAAAAAATTTCGCGATGATTTATTTTTAGCCTGGAATAAGCTCGATGCTTTAGGCCGAATTTACGTTGCCAACGAAGGAATAAACGCTCAGATGAGTATTCCTGAAGAAAATTTGGAGGCTTTTAGAGAAACTCTTGAAGTGTACGATTTCATGAAAGGCATACGATTGAATGAAGCTGTAGAACATGATGATCATTCGTTTTTGAAATTGACCATTAAAGTTCGTGATAAAATTGTTGCCGATGGTTTAAACGATGAAACATTTGATGTAACAGATATTGGTGTTCACTTGAAAGCCAAAGAATTCAATGAAATTTTAGATGATCCAAACACAATTGTAGTTGACTTTAGAAATCATTACGAAAGTGAAGTTGGACATTTTAAAGGCGCTATTACTCCGGATGTTGAAACTTTCAGAGAGAGTTTGCCAATAATCAACGAACAGCTTCAAAATCATAAAGAAGATAAAAACCTGGTAATGTACTGTACCGGTGGAATTCGCTGTGAAAAAGCAAGTGCTTATTTTAAACACCAGGGTTTTAAGAATGTTTATCAGTTAGAAGGCGGAATTATTAATTACGCCAAACAAATTGAGGAAGAAGGTTTGGAAAGCAAGTTCATCGGGAAAAACTTTGTGTTTGATAATCGTCTTGGCGAAAGAATTACCGAAGATATTATCTCCCAATGTCACCAATGCGGAAAACCTTGTGACAATCATACCAATTGCGAAAATGACGGATGCCATTTATTATTTATTCAATGTGATGAATGTAAAGCCGCCATGGAAAATTGCTGTTCTACAGAATGTCTGGATGTTATACATATGCCTTTGGTTGACCAAGTTCGTTTAAGAACCGGAAAACAAGTTGGAAACAAAGTTTTTAGAAAGGGAAAATCTGAAAATTTAAAGTTCAAACATTCCGGAGAACTATCAAATGCTTCTTTAGGCACAGCCGAAAAGCCAGCTGATATCCGTCAAAAGATTAAAGTAAAAAAAGCATTACTTGGAAAAGCAGAACATTATTACGTTAAAGCAAAAGTTGGACAATTTACTGTTGAAAATCAAGAATTAAATGTTGGTGATAAAATCTTAATTTCAGGACCAACAACCGGTGATCAGGAATTGGTTTTAGATAGAATGATCGTTGATGGAGCTGAAACCACAATAGCAAAAATTGGAGATAAAGTTACTTTCGAAGTTCCATTCAGAATAAGATTATCAGACAAAATATATAAGGTTTTAAACTAAAAACCTTGTTCAATCTAAAAGCCTATTTCGCGTTAAAACGAAATAGGCTTTTTTATTTAATTATCCGAGTCTTGAAATAAGAGCCGGAATCGTATGTTTTTAGTGATGAACCGGACTTTGCGTACAAGGACAATTACTGATTCCGCGTAAAAAGTCAATACCAATAGTAACAACATGTGTTCCTGAATTGTAAGCTCCAAGCTGGTTTAATGATGCCTGATAAGAATATCCAAAATAGAAATCATTCTTTTTAAATCCTGCCATTGGTCCGATCATTAAGGGTTCTAAAACCTGATCGTTTAAGAAACGGTAAGAAACTCCGATCCAAAAATAATCTTCGTAACGATTGTATTGTCGGTACTTAAAATTTAAATCTGTACTGGAACGCTTATCACTGGCAAACATTTGATAATATACAGAAGGTTCGAATTCTACCTTGTTATTGCTAGCAGCTTTAAACGTATATCCTGTATACAATTGATAGTTGCGAAGTAAACTTGGCTCTATTCCGGTGAATTGATCTATCTTTTTCTCGAGTATATTACTGATATTCAGACTCAAAAAATAACCTTTGTTTCTGTATAATGCTCCTACATCAAAGTTGCTGTTAGCTACATATCGATTATTCGTAATGCCGGGATCTGAAATTGGGTTTTCATAAGTAGGTCTGAATTTATCAACGTCAATTTTAAAATTATTAAAGTTGTAAGAAATCCCAAGTGACAAATATTGCTTTGAATAATAATCTAAAATTAAGTGATGGGCAAATGATATTTTAGCCCCCATTTGTTTAGTATATCCATTGCTGTCATTATAAAGTGAAATCCCCACTCCGGAACGATCCAAAACTCTAAAATCAGCATATAGAGATTGATTGTTTGGTGCATCTTTAATGCCCACCCATTGCGTTAAACCATTGGCGCGAATTCTTAGGTTGTCTCCAATTCCGGCATAGGTTGGCGATACAACAAATGGATTATCTGATAAATATTGTGTAAAAACCGGTAAGTTTAACTCCTGGCTGTAACCTGTTGTTACAGCCATAAGTATAATTGTTATGATAATTTTTTTCATGGTATTGTAAATTTTAGATAACATAATTATTTTGTTATTAGTTATCTGTAAAGGGTGAAATGTCCAACAAACTCTCTGTTGTCCTTATTGTCGTTGAGTTTCAATACATACCAGTAATCACCGGAAGACAACTCTGTGCCATTGTATTTCCCATCCCATTTTTGACCAAACATATAATTACCGATTATACGACCGTGTCTGTCAAAAATCGTGAACGTTAAGTGCTTGTAATTTATACTGCATCCTGGACCCCATTCGTCATTTACTCCATCTCCGTTAGGAGTAAAGTGATTTGGTATACAAACATCGATGTACTCGAAATATCTTGAAGCGGTAGCTGTACATCCATTTTTATCTGTTACAGTAACTGTATATGTTCCTGATTTATAAATAATGAACTTATTAACGGTACTATAAGATTCTCCTTCAAAAGAATATCTGTATTGTCCTTCCCCACCTGTTGTAGTTGCTACAATCTCATTTAGTTCTCCATCAGCTAACGTTAACGTTAGAGGTTCAATATAGTCAACAATAAATTCTCTGGTTGATTGTGTACAGCCATTTGTGTGTCTCGCTTTTATCGTGTGACTACCTGGGGGGATATTTACAAAAGTATTATCTGATTGGTAAGTTATTCCGTCCAGAGAGTAGTCTAAATCATTAAGATCTGTAATACTTGGGTCTACTGAAATTGTAACTGAGTTTGACGGAATATCATTCAGACAAGAATAACTAACGTTTGCGACAGGATTAATTACAGTTGCTTTTGGCATAATCACTTCAAGTTCTGTAACACAATCTGATGCATCTTTGATATAAACGGTATGTGAGCCTCCACCAAGATTCATAAAAGTATTCTCATTATCGTTGATTTCAGTATATGTACCATTTTTATTATCTAAACTTACGGTATAAGGCATTATTCCTCCTGTAATTTCAATCTTGAATGATCCGTCTTTATCTGCTGAACAATATTCTGGAATTATACTATTTGTAACAAGGTCAGCGGTTAATGTTGAAGGGGCAATAATGAAAACATTTTCAGGTTCAGATTTGCAATCTCCATTTTTAGCGTATACTAAATATTGCCCGACTGGAGCAACTACTATAGCTCCTGTTTGAACAACTCCTGTTTCTGGAGTTATTGTATAATTATATAAAATATCGTAATTTGTAATGGTAAAACTTCCTGTTGTGGTTTCGCAGGTAGGTTGTGTTACAGTACTTAATGTTGGAACTTCGGCTGTTGTCAACTGAGCTGCATTGCTAAAAGGAACTGATGCTGCAGAAGTACAATTAGCATCTCCTGAAGTTACAGTATACGGAGTTCCAATTACCATTCCGCTGATAAGTCCTGCTGTATCCACAGTTGGTCCTGTCGGATCAAAAGCATAAGTATTGCCCAAAACATAATTGCTGATGGTACTTGTAGCTGCCGCCGAACAAGTTGCTGTTACAGCAGTTATAGTTGGAACCTCTGCTGTTGCCAACTGAGCTGTATTGCTAAAAGGAACTGATGCTGCAGAAGTACAGCTGGTATCTCCTGAAGTTACAGTATACGGAGTTCCAATTACCATTCCGCTGATAAGTCCTGCTGTATCCACAGTTGGTCCTGCTGGATCAAAAGTATAAATATTCCCTGCAACATAATTGCTGATGGTACTTGTAGCTGCTGCCGAACAAGTTGCTGTTACAGCAGTTATAGTTGGAACTTCGGCTGTTATCAACTGAGCCGCATTGCTAAAAGGAACTGATGCTGCAGAAGTACAGTTAGTATCTCCTGAAGTTACGGAATACGAAGCTCCAATTACCATTCCGCTGATAAGTCCTGCTGTATCCACAGTTGGTCCTGTCGGATCAAAAGCATAAGTATTGCCCAAAACATAATTGCTGATGGTACTTGTAGCTGCCGCCGAACAAGTTGCTGTTACAGCAGTTATAGTTGGAACCTCTGCTGTTGCCAACTGAGCTGCATTACTAAAAGGAACTGATGCTGCAGAAGTACAATTAGCATCTCCTGAAGTTACAGTATACGGAGTTCCAATTATCATTCCGCTGATAAGTCCTGCTGTATCCACAGTTGGTCCTGCTGGAACAAAAGTATAAATATTCCCTGCAACATAATTGCTGATGGTACTTGTAGCTGCCGCCGAGCAAGTTGCTGTTACAGCAGTTATAGTTGGAACCTCTGCTGTTATCAACTGAGCTGCATTACTAAAAGGCACAGATGCTGCAGAAGTACAGTTAGTATCTCCTGAAGTTACGGAATACGAAGCTCCAATTACCATTCCGCTGATAAGCCCTGCTGTATCTACAGTTGGTCCTGTCGGATCAAAAGTATAGGTATTCCCTGCAACATAATTGCTGATGGTACTTGTAGCTGCCGCCGAGCAAGTTGCTGTTACAGCAGTTATAGTTGGAACCTCTGCTGTTGCCAACTGAGCTGCATTACTAAAAGGAACTGATGCTGCAGAAGTACAGTTAGCATCTCCTGAAGTTACAGTATACGGAGTTCCAATTACCATTCCTCTGATAAGTCCTGCTGTATCCACAGTTGGTCCTGCTGGATCAAAAGTATAAGTATTGCCCAAAACATAATTGCCGATGGTACTTGTAGCTGCCGCCGAGCAAGTTGCAGGAGTTTTTTCAATTACCGGAACCTCTGCTGTTGCCAACTGAGCTGCATTACTAAAAGGCACAGATGCTGCAGAAGTACAGTTAGTGTCTCCTGAAGTTACGGAATACGGAGTTCCAATTACCATTCCGCTGATAAGTCCTGCTGTATCCACAGTTGGTCCTGCTGGAACAAAAGTATAGGTATTGCCCAAAGCATAATTGCTGATGGTACTTGTAGCTGCCGCCGAGCACGTTGCTGTTACAGCAGTTATAGTTGGAACCTCTGCTGTTATCAACTGAGCTGCATTACTAAAAGGAACTGATGCTGCAGAAGTACAATTAGCATCTCCTGAAGTTGCAGTATACGGAGTTCCAATTACCATTCCACTGATAAGTCCTGCTGTATCCACAGTTGGTCCTGTCGGATCAAAAGCATAAGTATTGCCCAAAACATAATTGCTGATGGTACTTGTAGCTGCCGCCGAACAAGTTGCTGTTACAGCAGTTATAGTTGGAACCTCTGCTGTTGTCAACTGAGCTGCATTGCTAAAAGGAACTGATGCTGCAGAAGTACAATTAGCATCTCCTGAAGTTACAGTATACGGAGTTCCAATTACCATTCCGCTGATAAGTCCTGCTGTATCCACAGTTGGTCCTGTCGGATCAAAAGCATAAGTATTGCCCAAAACATAATTGCTGATGGTACTTGTAGCTGCCGCCGAACAAGTTGCTGTTACAGCAGTTATAGTTGGAACCTCTGCTGTTGCCAACTGAGCTGTATTGCTAAAAGGAACTGATGCTGCAGAAGTACAGCTGGTATCTCCTGAAGTTACAGTATACGGAGTTCCAATTACCATTCCGCTGATAAGTCCTGCTGTATCCACAGTTGGTCCTGCTGGATCAAAAGTATAAATATTCCCTGCAACATAATTGCTGATGGTACTTGTAGCTGCCGCCGAGCAAGTTGCTGTTACAGCAGTTATAGTTGGAACTTCGGCTGTTGCCAACTGAGCTGCATTGCTAAAAGGAACTGATGCTGCAGAAGTACAGTTAGTATCTCCTGAAGTTACGGAATACGGAGTTCCAATTACCATTCCGCTGATAAGTCCTGCTGTATCCACAGTTGGTCCTGTCGGATCAAAAGCATAAGTATTGCCCAAAACATAATTGCTGATGGTACTTGTAGCTGCCGCCGAACAAGTTGCTGTTACAGCAGTTATAGTTGGAACCTCTGCTGTTGCCAACTGAGCTGCATTACTAAAAGGAACTGATGCTGCAGAAGTACAATTAGCATCTCCTGAAGTTACAGTATACGGAGTTCCAATTACCATTCCGCTGATAAGTCCTGCTGTATCCACAGTTGGTCCTGCTGGATCAAAAGTATAGGTATTGCCCAAAACATAATTGCTGATGGTACTTGTAGCTGCCGCCGAGCAAGTTGCAGGAGTTTTTTCAATTACCGGAACTTCGGCTGTTGTCAACTGAGCTGCATTACTAAAAGGCACAGATGCTGCAGAAGTACAGTTAGCATCTCCTGAGGTTACAGTATACGGAGTTCCAATTACCATTCCGCTGATAAGTCCTGCTGTATCCACAGTTGGTCCTGCTGGATCAAAAGTATAAATATTCCCTGCAACATAATTGCTGATGGTACTTGTAGCTGCCGCCGAGCAAGTTGCTGTTACAGCAGTTATAGTTGGAACTTCGGCTGTTGCCAACTGAGCTGCATTGCTAAAAGGAACTGATGCTGCAGAAGTACAGTTAGTATCTCCTGAAGTTACGGAATACGGAGTTCCAATTACCATTCCGCTGATAAGTCCTGCTGTATCTACAGTTGGTCCTGCTGGATCAAAAGTATAAGTATTCCCTGCAACATAATTGCTGATGGTACTTGTAGCTGCCGCCGAGCACGTTGCATCTTTTTTGCTCATTGTTGGCGTCAATGGCATCGCATTAATCTTTACATCATCATCCGTAGTTAAACTTCCATTAAAATTAGATCCAAGCACATCTCCTCCTATTTCATAATTATTTAGTCCTGCGTAAGAATTTATATAAGGAGTTATTTTTTTATTAGGATTACGCGATGTTGGGTCATTGTAGGTTGCCTGTGCATTTACACTATAAGTTCCTGATGGAAATACAGAAGTAATTTTTCCTTTTAGTGAAATTATCACTATACTATTAAAAGGAATCTCAAATCCCCGTACTATTGGATTAGTTGAGCTATTAGCATTAGTCAATTGTCCTATTGGACCACTGGCACTATTCGAATACGATGCTGTAGCAGAATCAAAAGACATTCCGGTTGGGAAAATTAAATTTAGTTCAACTCCTTTGGCAGTTTCAAATCCTGTATTGCTGATTGTAATTTCATAAGAAATAATTTCCCCAAAAGTATTGCAAACATTCTTGGTTATTGACTTTACAGCTGTTGTCAGAAAGGGCAAACAATTAGAATTATCAAAAGCCACCTTACTAAATTGAGCAGATGCAGTCGATGTACAATTAGTATTCGCATCACGTGAAGTAACCGTATAGTCTATTCCTGGAATCATTCCGGTTATAACACTACTTGCAGAAACCTCAGGTCCCAATGGATCAAAGGTATAAGTGTTGCCACCAACATAATTATCAATTTTATTGATGCCTTCCATGCTGCATGTTGAAGCTGTTGTACTAATTATAGGTTTTGCTACTTCTGGTAAAATCACAAAATCTACCGCAATTCTAGGAGAACCGGTTATCCCATCCCAAATATAATAAGTCGTTTTGCCAGGTGTATTAGTATCAGGTAAACCTGATCCGGGAACTCCAGCAGGATTAAAATTAGAACCCCAGGCAATTGGATTACCCCCTGTTTCTGAAGTATACCATGAATTTGTAGGATTTAAGAAAAATCCGCCGTCCTCAGGAGGCGTTAATGTCCATGTATAGTCTATTGGTTTTTGTGAAATAGATGCATTTACAAGAGATACTAATGTATAGAGAGTACCTACTTCGAGACGTGCAGTAAGTGTAGGGATTTGCCCCCCCGAAACGCCATAATCATCGCCTTCCACAATCCATGTTCCATCTCCGGGACAAGTGCCTAGTGTATAATTACCTTTGTAAATATATCCTGCTCTATAATCAGTATTTAAACCTGTCAGTTTCATAGTGTAAATACCAGTTACATTTACTGAAAAAGTTTTAGTATGGTATGTTGCAGTAGCTGTTGAATTAAATGAGCAGGGTGGAGTTGGTATTCCAGGATTAACACGCGGATTAGTTGGCATATATGTTTTGGGATCTGTAAGAGGATTCCAAGTACCAGTAAACACCGTTTCAGCTTTACTATCTGTAGTTGCAGTTAATGATCCGGATTCACCTTTACAAATCGTAATTCCTTTGGCATCAATTATTGCTGGTTTTGGATTTACAGTTACGACTACTGGTTTAATTATCTGACAACCGTTAGGTGTTGTGTTTTTAATATAATAAGTGCCGGAAACGGCTACCGTTTCAGAATTTGTTAAAGGAATCGTTGCTAAAGAATCTTTCCAGTAGCTTAAAATTCCCAGTGAGCTATTTGCGTTTACAGTTGTTGCCAGATCTATAGTAGCTGGTAAAAATACTGTTGAAGGATTAGTAATATTTAATACTGTTACTTTACTAGTAGCAACAGGCAGTCCTGAAGGGCAACCTGCAGAATTTTGACAATTTACTAACGTTGGTGGATTTAAATACTTATTATTTCCCGGAGTTGTTACCCATGTTCCAGTATCTGATATTGGAATAGAAGGAACTGATATTTTTACCTCTTCCCCATCTATATATATTCTTCCTATGGTCTCTATTTGCATTATATCGGTTAAGTCACAATCTGCTTTTACAACGATTAACACAGCCGGATCACGCATATAGTCTAAATTCCAGAGATACGGAAAATCTGTATATGTGGAACCACCAATAGATGAAAAGGAATTATCTGAAGGGGTAATAAATTCCGGTCCTCTCACCAAAGTTGTATGAGCCGGCATATCAATAGAACCCGTTACGTTTTTAAGAGTTTTATGATTAGGATCAGTATTTGATAATCTTAAAATAAAAGTGATATTTTCTCCCGGTTCAATTATACCATTATTATTTGCGTCCCTTACATTTAACCAGGCAGAAATTGTTGGAGTTTCTATACGAACCTCAATCTCCTGTAAACTACTTTCACAATTTGCACTACTCTTTTGTTTAAGTTTATATTTTGTGTTTACTGTTAAAATTGGAGTTGTAAAAGTAGTACCTTGATGTAACAATACACTTCCGGTTGAATCGTACCAGGAAATAATGGCACCGGGATATCCAGACACTGTAAAAGTAGTAGAAGTATTAGTATTAATTGTTTTAACTATTGCCCCTGAAACTGGATCAACATCACCATCTGTAATTTTAGGAGGATCTATTGTAGCAGTAAAATTTATGGCGTCCAGAAAATTACCCACCGTTAAATCACTCGTAGCAGTAGAAAGAGCTTCAAAAATAAAGCGGGTTTTAATTTGACCATTAGGCACCGTATAAGTCCCTCCGTATAATTCCCATTTTTTTCCAGTAGAAACTGTTGTGACAGTAGTATAGGGACCTCCGGGAGGACCAGCTTTTAGGACCATTTTATCCACTCCATCTCTGCCCATATGGGCAAATGAATAGTTAAAATAAGTAGCAATTGATGTATCATAATCCTGGTATAATCCTGAAGATTGATTGGCATTAAGTTCTACAAATTGAGTTCCGGAATAGGCATAACGATTCTGAGTCCCTCCATTTTTCCAAAATTCTAACTGCCCATCTGTGGCAGTAGTTCTCCACCCTAGTTGTGGAGCATATGTGTCTTGATGTATGTTTGTTCCAGAACTGGATATTACAGGATATTCAAAATCTGCATTTATGGTATTAACTGTGCATTGTCCTTGCATAGCAAAGCAATACATAAAGAAAACTATTATTTGTAATAATCTTAAACGCGTAGAAATACCTGCTGAATTATTTTTATCTAGTTGAAATGAAATTGTATTCCAAAAAGAAAATCTTGTTTTTTGATAAAAAGTCTGCTCAAATGAAATAAGTTGTAAATGTTGAAAATTTTGCATAATTAGTTATTAAGTAATTAATAGTTAGGTATTTTGGTTTTCAAACTCAATCTTTATTCAGGTACTTTTTACATTAATAATCGACAGCATTTGTTCTGAATAACAGTACTTTAGGGTTTTTTTTAATTTGGTAAAGTTTGAAGGTGCAAAATTCCCTCATTTTGTAGCATTTTATTAACCGTATAGGACATGAGAGTATTAGAATAAGCCATATTTAAAATTTTTAGAAAGTCTTTTTACTTAAAAATGAATGAGTTACCTATTTAACAGAGCTTTAGAACAATGGTTAAAAGCAAACTAAAAAAAATACTATCTTTACCGATCAAACGTTTATGAACTTAAGTTGCTTTTTTTGCAACACTACATATATAATTATGGCATGTACAAGTTGTTCAACCTCAGATGGCGGAGCGCCAAAAGGTTGTAAAAATAATGGGACTTGCGGCACCGATAGCTGCAATAAATTGACCGTCTTTGACTGGCTTGCAAACATGAGTCCGTCTAATGGAGAGGCAATTTTTGATTGTGTGGAGGTTCGTTTTAAAAACGGACGTAAGGAATTTTTTAGAAATACAGAAAAATTAACTTTAAGTATTGGTGATATTGTAGCAACTGTTGCATCACCGGGACATGATATTGGGATTGTAACCCTGACAGGAGAATTGGTAAAAATTCAAATGAAGAAAAAAGGAGTAAATCACGAAAGCAATGAAGTACCTAAAATCTACCGTAAAGCATCCCAAAAAGATATTGATATTTGGTCTGTAGCGCGTGATCGCGAAGAACCGATGAAAGTTCGCGCACGTGAATTAGCGATTTCGCACAAACTTGAAATGAAAATTTCTGATATTGAGTTTCAGGGAGACGGATCGAAAGCTACGTTTTACTACACAGCAAATGACAGAGTCGATTTTAGACTTTTGATTAAAGATTTTGCAAAAGAATTCAGCACAAGAGTCGAAATGAAACAAGTTGGTTTCCGTCAGGAAGCAGCTCGTTTAGGAGGAATTGGTTCTTGCGGACGTGAACTTTGCTGTTCGACTTGGTTAACAGATTTTAGAAGTGTTAATACATCAGCGGCACGTTACCAACAGCTTTCTCTAAATCCACAAAAACTAGCCGGACAATGCGGAAAATTAAAGTGTTGCTTAAACTATGAGCTTGACACTTACATGGATGCATTAAAGGATTTTCCGGATTATGACACTAAATTGGTGACAGAAAAAGGAGATGCAATCTGCCAAAAACAAGATATTTTTAAAGGATTAATGTGGTTTGCCTACACTAATAACTTCGCAAACTGGCATGTTTTGAAAATAGATCAGGTAAAAGAAATTATTGCGGAAAACAAACAGAAAAACAAAGTTTCTTCATTGGAAGATTTTGCTATTGAAGTAGTTTCAGAACCTGAAAAAGACTTTAATAATGCAATGGGTCAGGAAAGTTTAACCCGTTTTGATCAGCCAAAAAGAAAGAAAAAACCAAATCGTAAACGCAAACCAAACGCAGAAAATGCGATTGTGGCAGCTCCGGTTAAACCTCAGCAAGCAAATAACCCTAACATTAATAAACCTGTAGGAGGAAATCCAAACAAACAGAACAATAAGAATAATAACAATAAGCCGAATCATTCGAATAAGCCAAAATCGAATGAAAATAATAAACCGGCTGAACCGAGAAAACCTATAATTATTACTAAAAATGAGAATAAAAAATAGCGGAATTCTTCTTTTGGCAGCAATACTTCTTTTTTCGTGTGATAAAAAAAGAGTTTTTGATCAGTACAAATCTGTTGGAAGTGCCTGGCATAAAGACAGTGTTGTAACCTTTGATCTGCCGGTTTTAGATTCTACCAAAAAATACAATTTATTTGTAAATTTGAGAGATAACAACAATTATCCTTTCAAAAACTTGTTTTTAATTGTTGCTATTGAAATGCCAAATGGTTTCACCAAAGTTGATACTTTAGAGTATGAAATGGCAAATCCGGACGGAACATTGTTAGGAAATGGTTTTACAGACATAAAAGAAAGTAAACTGTTTTATAAAGAAGATGTAAAATTTAGAGGAAAATATAAAGTGCACATCAAACAAGCAGTTCGTGAATCAGGTAAAATACCCGGTGTTGAAGCTTTAGATGGTATTACAGATGTAGGTTTTAGAATAGAACAAAAAGATTAGATAAATAGTTATGGCCACCCAAAAAAACAATCAACCTAATAGTATTAAAGATATTAACTACTATAAAAAGAAATTCTGGAGAGTTTTTGCTTATACTTTATTAGGCATTTTAGCTTTCTTTTTATTTGCTTCGTGGGGATTATTCGGATCGATGCCTTCTTTTGAAGATTTAGAAAATCCGGACTCTAATCTGGCTACAGAAATTATTTCGTCTGACGGCGTTGTAATTGGTAAGTATTTCAAAACCAACAGATCACAATTGAAATATTCGGATTTGCCAAAAAGTTTAGTTGAAGCTTTGGTCGCTACCGAAGATGCGCGTTTCTACGAACATTCAGGAATTGACGGACGCGGAACTTTAAGAGCCGTTTTTACTTTAGGAACAAATGGTGGAGCAAGTACTTTAACGCAACAATTAGCAAAACAATTATTTCACGGAGAAGGCTCTAAGTTCTTGCCTTTTAGGGTTGTACAGAAAATAAAAGAGTGGATTATCGCCATTCGTCTGGAAAGACAATATACCAAAAATGAAATTTTGGCAATGTATTGCAATGTTTATGACTTCGGAAACTATTCTGTTGGAGTAAGTTCTGCGGCGCAAACCTATTTTTCTAAAGATCCAAAAGATCTAACAATGGATGAATCTGCTATTTTAGTGGGAATGTTCAAAAACTCCGGATTATACAATCCTGTAAGAAATCCCGAAGGAGTAAAAAACCGTCGTAACGTGGTTTTGTCACAAATGGAAAAGGCTAAGATGATTTCCGAATCAGAAAAAGAAAGATTACAAGCCTTACCGATCGCATTAAAATTCAAACTTGAAAGTCACCGTGAAGGTACAGCAACCTATTTTAGAGAATACCTTCGTGATTATATGAAGAAATGGATGGCTGAAAACAAAAAGCCGGACGGTTCTGATTATGATATCTACAAAGATGGTTTGAAAATATATACAACTATCGATTCAAGAATGCAGCAATATGCTGAAGAAGCAGTTTCTGCACACATGAAAAATTTACAACAACAATTTTTCATCGAACAGAAAAACAATAAAAATGCACCTTTTGTAAATATCACCCAGGCAGAAACAGATAAACTTATGATGCAGGCCATGAAAAACTCAACACGTTGGGCAATCATGAAAGATATGGATAAAAGCGAAGACGATATCATTGCTTCATTCAAGGTAAAAACACAAATGCGCATTTTTACCTGGAAAGGCGAGCGTGATACTATTATGACACCGCTGGATTCTATTCGTTATTACAAACACTTTTTGCAGTCTGGTTTAATGGCGATGGAGCCACAAACCGGAAATATTAAAGCGTGGGTTGGCGGAATCAATTATAAATATTTCCAATACGATCACGTAGGACAGGGAGCAAGACAAGTAGGTTCTACTTTTAAACCTTTTGTTTATGCAACTGCTATCGAAGAATTAAATATGTCTCCTTGCGATTCTATTTTAGACGGACCTTTTATGATTCATAAAGGACGTCACCACGTAACGGAAGACTGGGAACCAAGAAACTCAGACAACAGATATCGCGGAATGGTAACCTTAAAACAAGGTTTGGCAAATTCGATCAATACAGTTTCGGCAAAATTAATAGATCGTGTTGGTCCGGAAGCCGTAGTTGAATTAACACATAAATTAGGCGTTAAAACAGAAATTCCTGTTCAGCCATCAATCGCTTTAGGAGCTGTAGATATTACTGTCGAAGATATGGTTGCGGCCTATAGTACCTTTGCAAATCAGGGTGTTTATGTAAAACCACAATTTTTAAGCCGTATCGAAAATAAAAGCGGAGAGGTTATTTATGAGCCAATTCCTGAATCACACGACGTTTTAAATAAAGATATTGCTTTTGCCGTAATCAAATTATTGCAGGGAGTTACAGAAACCGGTTCTGGTGCACGTTTGCGTACACAAGGCGGTGGAAGCGGAGATAACCGCTGGACAGGATATCCATACATGTTCAAAAATCCGATTGCGGGTAAAACAGGAACAACACAAAATCAATCTGATGGTTGGTTCATGGGAATGGTTCCAAACTTAGTAACCGGTGTTTGGGTTGGTTGTGAAGACCGTTCAGCACGTTTTAAAAGTTTAACTTACGGACAAGGAGCAACTGCTGCATTGCCGGTTTGGGCTTATTTCATGAAACTTTGTTATGCCGATCCAAATCTTCAGGTTTCTAAATCAGAATTTGAGCGTCCGGCAAATCTTTCTATAAAAGTAGATTGCTATAGCGCACCAAAAGTGAAAGATACTACGCAAACAGAACAAAATACAGACGAGTTTGAACTATAGTTTTCAGTCGCAGTTCATACAGTCGCAGTTTTCAGTTTTTCTATAAGGTTTTGTAAAATCTTGCAGGATCTAAAAAAAAATCCTTTTGTGCCTTCTGAAATTCGGAAGAATACAAAAGGATTTTTTTTGGAGTAATGTTGCTATACTCCTTTAGGAGTTAAATGTTGGTAGCAAATAACGATATGGCATTCCGGAATGTCCCGTAGGGACTAAACTTTTCAGAATCTTAATGAATTCAACGTATAGTCCCTATGGGACAAAAATATTACGGACAATATATTTTCTACCAACATTTAATCTCTACGAGATATATTTACATAAATAAAAACATGCTTTAGCAGGTGCATTTTCGCATGGAATTAAATATTGGTCATTAAAACTGCCAAAATAAAAACATTACGAAATCGTTATAATTTAATCTAAAAATGGTATTTTTATCAAAAATATACAGTAATAAAGACCCTTTGTTATGATAACAAAAAAAGTAGAGAGCGTTCACGATGCTATAAAAGGAATAGAAAGCGGAATGACCATTATGTTTGGTGGTTTTGGTTTGTGCGGAATCCCTGAAAATACTATTACTGCTTTGGTAAATACATCAATTTCTAATTTAACCTGTATTTCAAACAATGCGGGTGTTGATGATTTTGGTTTAGGATTGCTTTTGCAGAAGAAACAAATTAAAAAAATGATTTCCTCTTATGTAGGTGAAAATGCAGAATTTGAGCGTCAGATGCTTTCCGGAGAATTAGACGTTGAGTTAACGCCACAAGGAACTTTGGCAGAACGCTGTCGTGCAGCACAAGCGGGAATTCCGGCTTTCTTCACTCCGGCTGGTTTCGGAACCGAAGTTGCCGAAGGAAAAGAAGTTCGTGAATTCAATGGTAAAATGCATATTATGGAAGAAGCTTTTAAAGCAGATTTTGCAATCGTAAAAGCATGGAAAGGCGACGAAGCCGGAAATCTTATCTTCAAAGGAACAGCCAGAAACTTTAATGCCTGTATGGCCGGAGCCGGAAAAATTACAATTGCCGAGGTTGAAGAATTAGTTCCTGTTGGAACCTTAGATCCAAATCAAATACATATTCCGGGAATTATGATACAGCGTATCTTTCAGGGAGAAAAGTTTGAAAAGAGAATTGAGCAGCGAACAGTAAGACAGAGAGCATAATTAGATAATTGAGATAATTGTCAATTAGATAATCAATTTACTAATGCAAAAATGTTGCGTTAATAAAATTTATAATTGAAAATTACTTGATAATTAGATTATTAAGATGAACTACATAAAGTAAAGTATTAGATATAAAATGTGATAATTAGATTATTGAGATCGTGCAATAAGGCATTATCTAATTATCTAATTTCTAAATTGAATCATTAAACTATGTTAACAAAAGAAGATATTGCAAAACGAATTGCTAAAGAAGTAAAAAACCGATATTTTGTTAATCTTGGAATCGGAATACCTACTTTGGTTGCCAATTATGTCAGAGAAGATATAGCCGTTGAGTTTCAAAGTGAAAATGGAGTTCTTGGTATGGGACCATTTCCTTTTGCGGGAGAAGAAGATGCCGATATTATCAATGCCGGAAAACAAACTATTACAACGCTTCCGGGCGCAAGTTTTTTTGATTCAGCTTTTAGTTTCGGAATGATCCGCAGTCAAAAAGTAGATTTAACCATACTTGGCGCAATGGAAGTTTCTGAAAACGGAGATATTGCCAACTGGAAAATTCCGGGTAAAATGGTAAAAGGAATGGGAGGCGCAATGGATTTAGTGGCTTCCGCCGAAAATATTATTGTTGCAATGATGCATGTTAATAAAGCGGGCGAATCTAAAATACTAAAAAAATGTACTTTGCCATTAACAGGCGTAGGTTGTGTAAAAAAGGTCGTAACAGAACTTGCAGTTCTCGAAGTGACTGAAAAGGGTTTTAAGCTCTTAGAACGAGCGCCAGGCATTTCTGTTGAGCATATCATTGCATCTACAGAAGCTGAGTTAATTATTGAAGGTGAAATTCCTGAAATGGATATTAGTTAGCATAATTATCATAAAATATAAAAGGCTTGTTCTGAAAAGAGCAAGCCTTTTTTGTTTTAAAAAAATCAGAAGTTGAAATGATTATTTTTTTATAAGATGTTGTAAATCAGTAGTATAATTTATTTCCGCCATTTTGTTTATCAAATTATTATAGTTTTTTTAATTATAGTGCGTTAAAAATAAAAAACACTGCATCTTGTCGATTAGCAGGAAATTTCAGCGATAATCTATTAGTAATAAAATACTTTTACCTTAAACAAAGTATTTACTTACAAAGACTATTTGTTTTTTAATCCATTTAATTAAACTTAAAATAATTTTATTATGGAAGGAAAACTACCCAAAATGATCATAACAGCTGCTGTTGGTATGGTATTCTCATTATCTACAGTGGCTCAGGTAACTGACAAGAGCGTAAATCAAAAAACGGTATCAGAAAACGGACAACCCGGTTTAATTACCTTTAGTGATCAGTCAACTTATAAAACTTCAGATTCACAAAAAGTCTTTCAGGATCAATTGGGTTTGAAAGAAAACCAATCTTTTATAAAAATCAAAACTGAATCAGATCCGGAAGGATTTACGCACGAAAAATTTCAACTATATCAACAAGGTATTAAAGTAGAATTTGCGAGTTACAATTTGCATTCAAAAAATGGAAAACTAACAGCAATGAATGGTGAATATTATAATATCCAAAATGTAAAAACAAGCCCCGTACTTTCTCCCGAAGAAGCACTTAACAAGGCAATTATCCATATTAATGCAAAGCAATATATGTGGGAAACTCCCGAAGATGCCAAAAGAATGAACTATCAAAAACCAAAAGGCGAGTTGGTTCTTTTACCGATATGGAAAATCAGGGAGAAAGCAGAACCGAAGATAAAGTTCGGCTCGCTTATAAATTTGATATTTATGCAACAAACCCAATAAGCAGAGGTGATTTGTATATCGATGCCCAAACCGGAGAAGCCTTATTTTATAATGCAACAATAAAACATTTTAGAAGTCCTGGTCACGATAAACCAATATCAGGTAAATTAATGGATAACAAAGAGATTTCTAATGCAGAGACTTTAGTTGTTTCTGCAAATGCCGCAACGCGTTATAGCGGAACACAGATTATTCAAACTACCTTAAATGGAGGTTCCTACATATTGTCAGAGGCAAATCGCGGAAATGGAATTCATACTTATAATTGTGAAAGAACAGCGACATATCCCACAACAAACTTTACAGATGCAGATAATAACTGGACTGCAGCGGAATTTGCAAATGCAAATAAAGATAACGGCGCACTTGATGCACATTGGGGTGCCGAAATGACTTATGATTATTGGTTACAAGTTCATGGCAGAAACAGTTTTGATAATGCAGGAGGAAGAATTGATAATTATGTACATTTTAATCTAATTGCAACCGGATATCCGGACAATAATAATGCCTTTTGGAATGGAACTGGGATGACTTACTGTGACGGTAATGCAACAGAAGCAGAAGGGTCAGGATTTCTGGACATATTAACATCATTGGATATTATTGCACACGAAATAGGTCATGCCATATGTACTTACACAGCAGATTTGGTTTATCAAAAAGAATCAGGAGCTCTTAATGAGGGTTTTTCTGATATCTGGTCAGCAGCTATAGAAAGTAGGGTAACACCAACAAAATCTATTTGGGAAAGTGGCGAAGATATTGACAGGAGGATAGGTCATCTTTCTCCACGCTCTATGAGTGATCCTAAAAGAGAAGGATATCCGGATACTTATGGAGGAACCTATTGGATAAACACAAATAATTGTACACCAACAAATAACAATGATCTCTGTGGAGTTCATTACAATGGCGGAGTTCTTAGTCATTGGTTTTATATTTTGTCCGTTGGAAAAACAGGAACAAATGATATAGGAAGTACATACAATGTTACAGGCATAACTATTGAAAAAGCGGCAAAAATTGCTTACCGTATAAAAAGTGTCTATCTAACTTCCAATTCAAATTATGCTGCTGCAAGACTTTCCGGTATACAATCGGCAATAGATTTATATGGAGTAAATTCGCCGGAAGTTATTGCAACTACCAATGCATTTTATGCTGTAGGAGTTGGTCCTGCTTATAGCGTTCCTAATCTAAATTACTGTGCGTCTCAAAGCTATTTAGGACTAGATGAAAAAATTAATAAAGTAGCCTTTGGAACAATTAACAATTTTTCTATAGGGATATTTGGATATGAAAATTTCAGCTCATTATCTACAGATGTACAAATAGGAACGGGCAATACAATCAAAATCACTCCGTCCTGGTCCTTACTTCCATCCAGCAAATACTATTCGGTATTTATAGATTATAATCAGGATGGTGATTTTACAGATACCGGAGAAACTGCCTTTACACAAACATCATCGACATCAAATCCTGTAACAGGAACAATTACAATTCCTCTAACAGCACAACTTGGGAATACAAGAATGAGAATTTCTATGAAACAAGGCGCTCTTTCAAGTCCTTGCGAAAATTCCTTTTACGGAGATGTTGAAGATTATTCTATAAACATTATATATGAACAAGGCGCATTTACATCAAAAACAGCCTCTGAGTTATTTGAAACAACCAATACTTCGGGTTTTGCATTATATCCAAATCCCGTTGTAGATAAACTCAATATTTCATTTCTTAACAATACCGGATATTCATTTGTTATTACAAATACTGTTGGTCAACCAGTAATTTTTGGTGAGTTGTCAGGAAATGCCATTGATGTTACCCAATTAAATACCGGCATTTATCTACTAGAATTAAATAATAACGAAAAAAGAATAGTTAAAAAATTCACCAAAAAATAAATAGTTAATAAATCGTATTGGATTTTATGAACGATTTAAGGCTAATAATGCTTAATAAAAGTCAGCTTTTTAGCTGATTTTTTTGTAGGATAAATTTAAGTGTATGTCAGGTTTTATTACTTATAACACTGATTATCTGTACTATTTTTTTTATATAAAGTTTTTCGCATCAGTTAAATTAATAAATTTTGGGCATTTTGTTTGTGAAATTCTTACAGTTTGTTAAATAAAAGTGAATTTAAGGTAAAAAATGTTGCATTTTATCGATTAACGGCAAATTTCATCGACTATCTAACAAAATTAAAATACTTTTATTCCAAAATAAAGTATTTACTTACTTTAAATATTTTATTTGTAATCATTTAACCAAACTTTAAAAACCCCTTAGATTATGAAAAAAAAATTACCAGGATTTATTACAACAGCTGTTGTATTTACTTTCACTCTTTCTTCATTTGCTCAGACAGATAAGCAAGTGAATCAAAAAAGTGTTTCAGAAAACGGGCAACCAAGTTTAATTACTTTTAATGAAAAATCGACCTATAAAGGTTCAGATTCACAAAAAGTTTTTAAAGAACAACTTGGATTAAAAGAGACACAGTCTTTTGCAAAAATTAAAACCGTATCTGATAAACAAGGATATACCCATGAAAAATTTCAATTGTATGAACAAGGAATCAAAGTAGAATTCGCGAATTATACTTTGCATTCAAAAGACGGCAAATTGATTTCCATGAATGGAGAATTCTATAATATCGAAAATGTAAAAATTACTCCTTCACTTTCTGCAGCAGAAGCTTTTAATAAAGCACTTAGTTACACACACGCAACAGAATATCTTTGGGAAAAACCACAAGATGCTGCGGCAATGGATTATGAAAAACCAAAAGGTGAACTTGTTTTACTTCCTGCAATGGAAGAACAAGGTGAAAAACGCACAACAGATAAAGTTCGTTTGGCATACAAGTTTGATATTTATGCCACAAAACCTTTAAGCCGTGGAGATCTTTATATAGATGCCGAAACAGGGAAAGCACTTTTCTATAACGCAACTATAAAACATGCCGGCGAAAATATACACGGAAAATCAAACGCAATTTTAAATACTACAGAGAAAAATGCAGCAGCTTCAAAAATGGCAATTGTTGCAGCAAATGCGGCCACTCGCTATAGCGGAACGCAAACCATACAAACAACTTTAAGCGGATCTTCTTATATTTTATTAGATGGAACCCGCGGATTAGGAATTCAAACCTATAATTCTGCCAGAACAGCAACATATCCAACAACAAACTTTACAGATGCAGATAATAACTGGACAGCGGCTGAATTTAACAACACCAATAAAGACAATGGTGCTCTTGATGCTCATTGGGGTGCAGAAATGACTTATGATTACTGGTCTGTTGTACACGGAAGAAACAGTTATGATGATGCCGGAGCAAAAATTAAAAGTTATGTACATTATAACTTAGTTGCCGCCGGATATCCGGATAATAATAACGCATTCTGGAACGGAAGTGTGATGACTTATGGTGACGGAACAGGAACGGGAGGATTTGATGTTTTAACAGCAATGGATGTTGCCGGACATGAAATAGGACATGCTGTATGTACTTATACAGCAAATCTGGCTTACCAAAAAGAATCAGGAGCCATGAATGAAGGATTCTCTGATATTTGGGGAGCTTGTATCGAATATCGTGCTGCACCAACAAAATCGACCTGGTTAGTAGGTGAAGATATCGAGAGAAGAAGCGGGCACACTGCTTTGCGTTCTATGAGTAATCCAAATGCCGAAGGACAACCGGATACTTACGGAGGAACATATTGGGTAAACGTAAACTGTACACCAACAAATAACAATGATCAATGTGGTGTACATACAAATTCAGGAGTTTTAAATCACTGGTTTTATATCCTTTCAGTTGGTAAAACAGGAACAAATGATATTGGAAATGCTTACAACGTAACAGGAATTACGATTGATAAAGCAGCAAAAATTGCATATCGTTTAGAGAGCGAATATTTAAGTGCCAACTCGACTTATGCAATTGCAAGAACATACGGAATACAATCTGCTATTGAATTGTACGGTGCAGGATCTGCAGAAGTTATCGCTACAACAAACGCATTTTATGCCGTTGGTATTGGAGCCGCATATTCAGGATCTACAGATACAGTTGCGCCAAGTACTCCAACAGCTTTAGCAGCTTCAGGAACAACAGGAACAACAACTAATTTAACCTGGACAGCTTCTACAGATAATGTGGCAGTAACAGGATATGATATCTATCAGGGAACAACTTTAAAAGGTTCTTCGGCAACAACATCTTACACGGTAACAGGTTTAACAGCATCAACAGCGTATACATTTAGTGTAAAAGCCAAAGATGCTGCAGGAAATACATCAGCTTCAAGTAATACAGTAAACGTTACAACAACTACTGCCGGTGTAACGTATTGTGCATCTCAGGGAAATAGTACTGCAGATGAAAGAATTAGTAAAGTTGTGTTTGGTACCATCAATAATACTTCAACAGGAACAACAGGATATGAAAATTATACCGCTATTTCTACAAATGCATCGAGAGGAACGGCTTATACAATTACAATTACGCCAGTTTGGACATCTACAACGTATAATGAAGGATATGCAGTATTTATAGATTACAATCAAGATGGTGATTTTTCAGATTCAGGTGAAACAGTTTGGACAAAAACAGCATCAAAAACAACTCCGGTAACAGGAACAATCACAATTCCGGCAACGGCAGCTCTTGGTACAACAAGATTAAGAGTTTCTATGAAATATAATGCAGTTCCAACTTCTTGTGAGGCTTTCTCTTACGGACAAGTTGAAGATTATTCTATAAACATTACCGCTTCAGGCGCAATTGTTGAAGAAGGTATTGCAAACTTAACAGAAACTACCGAAACTTCAAGTTTTGCACTATATCCAAATCCGGTTGAAAGCGAATTAAATATTTCGGTTTCAGAAAGTAACGGATATACATATAAAATTATAAACGCATTAGGACAACAGCTTGGTTCTGGAAAACTTAATGAAAATGCTGTCGATGTAAGTAAATTAAATACAGGAATTTACATCATTGAATTAAATAACGGAAGCAAAAAAATCGTTAAGAAATTCGCTAAGAAATAAAAATTGTAATTGTTAAAAATGAAAAGCCCCGCAATTTGCGGGGCTTTTTTATGACAAGATTATTGAAGTAAAGATTGAACATTAATCAAGTAAAGCCAAAAATTATCAAAACCTAAGTTTTATGCCACAGATTAAAAGATTAAAAAAAATCTGCAGAATCTGCAGAATCTGCGTGAAAACAAAACTTCCTGACTTTTAGAAATAAAAAAAGCGTTCATTATGAACGCTTTCTAATATAAATTGTATTGGAAAATCTTATAAATTAAAAGAAGCTCCTAAACTAAAAGTTGCCTGATTGTTTAAATGATCGAATACATCATTATTGTTACCGTATTTTGCAATTGGGAATCCGATTTCTGTGAAAACACCAAATCCTTCGGTAAAAAAGTAACGACCGCCAACATGACCGCCAAAATTGTGTAAACCTAAACTTAAACCAGGATAAACATCAAGTTGTTCAACACCAATTACGCTGCTTAAATTTGCATTAATTCTTGCTTTGGCATCAAAACGATCTTGAAATTCTGGTTTTAGATCATAATATGGAGTTGGATTATTGTGGTAAACACCACTAAAATTATCTACTCCAAGCAAATAAGTTGTAACAAATCCGAAAGAGAAATTTTCTCCTAAACCAAAGTCGATAGAACCTTGAATTCCTGAACCACCATCTTGAAGGTTAGCACCAACATTAACTTTCATATCACCTTTTCCTGAAAAAGCTTTTTGAGCATGAGTGAATCCGAATGATACTAAAAACAAAAGTGTAATAACTTTTTTCATAAACTTAAATATTAATTATTTGGATTGCAAATGTAGTTTTTTACAGATTAATTCCTACCTTTTTCATTAAAATAGAGTTCATTTAACGGATCACTTTGCCAGAATTCCTTGGTATCGACGTCCATAATCGTCAGAGGGCCTTTAAATGCAGCTCCGGTATCAACATTCCAGACACAAGCCTTGTTTATTGGAACAGTCTGACCAATTCTGGTTACAGGCGTGTGTCCAATAAATATTTCTTTGTATACCGTAAAACGTTTTGGATAATATAAATCGCCGGGTTTTAAATTGGGGTCCAGAGAAAGTGCTGATTCCCAAAGTGTTCTGTCCCAATAAAATAACTTTGGAAAGTATTCCCAGACAACGCCATTTAAATTTGTAAAACCGGCGTGAACAAATAATCGGTTTTGATCGTCCAGATAATAATCCTGCAGCGCTTCAAAAAAAGCAATATGTGTTTTCTTTTTTTCGTCAGAAAGTTTAGAGTATCCTTCAACAGTAGCTTTTCCGCCATGTTTATACCACATTTCTTCATCAAATTCCTCATTGCGGTTTTCAAGCCAGTCCAATGCCAGCTGATCGTGATTTCCTCTAATGCAAATGCAGTTTTGTTTGCTTTTAAGATCAATCAAATATTCGATTACTTCTGCCGATTGACTCCAGCCATCCACATAATCACCTAAAAATATAAGAGTGTCTTCTTTAGTAACATTGGCTTTTTTCAATACCTGCTCAAGCGCGAGTAATCCTCCATGTATGTCACCTATAACAAATGTTCGCATTTCAATTTTTTTCGAATAAGATACAAAAATAAAGAAAATCATTCGTCTGTAACTATTAAGTTGAGAATCTTTAAAATTGATATGATTTATAACTACTTTCAAGACTTTTTTATTGCTTTTCCTATTTAAATTTGTAGCATGTCTGAAACGCCTGTATATAGAAAAATTATCCATATTGATATGGATGCTTTTTATGCATCGGTAGAGCAAATGGATAATCCTGCTTTACGCGGAAAACCCGTTGCTGTTGGCGGTTCAGAGAATAGAGGAGTAGTTTCGGCGGCGAGTTACGAAGCAAGAAAATTTGGAGTTCGAAGTGCCATAAGCGGCGTTTTAGCTAAAAAATATTGTCCCGAAATTATCTTTGTACGTCCGCGTTTTGATCGGTATAAAGAAATATCAAATAAAATTCATAAAATTTTTCATGAATATACAGATTTAGTCGAGCCACTTTCGCTTGACGAAGCGTATCTTGATGTAACCCAAAATAAAAAAGGAAACCCAAGCGCCAGTTTATTGGCTCAGGAAATTAGGTTAAGAATTCTAAATGAAGTTGGACTCACCGCTTCGGCAGGAATTTCTGTCAACAAATTTGTTGCTAAAATTGCCAGCGATATCAACAAACCAAACGGACAGAAAACAGTAAATCCGGATGAGATTATACCTTTTTTGGAAGAACTGCCAATTAGAAAGTTTTATGGTGTTGGAAAAGTAACAACCGAAAAAATGTATCAATTGGGAATTTTTACCGGAGCTGATTTGAAAACAAAATCGGTTGAATTTCTCGAAAAACACTTCGGAAAATCCGGTACTTTCTATTATAATGTAGTTCGGGGCATTCATAACAGTGAAGTTAAACCTTCGCGTATTGCCAAATCTGTAGCAGCAGAACACACTTTTGATGTCAATTTATCTTCTGAAATTTTTATGCTCGAACAACTCGAAAGAATTGCAACATCATTAGAAAAAAGATTAAAAAAGCATAAAATTTCAGGTAAAACCGTTACCCTTAAAATTAAATACAGCGACTTTACACAACAAACCAGAAGTAAAACACTGCCTTACTTTATCTCTGATAAAAGCCTTATTCTGGAAGTCGTCGAAGAATTATTATATCAGGAACGCATGAAAGATTCAGTTCGATTGCTCGGAATTTCATTGAATAATTTAAATACCGAGGAAAAAAAGGCAGTTGTTGTTCAGCTTAAATTTTCTTTTTAACAGTTATAAATTGCACCAAATGAGGATTTCCGTAAGTAAATTCCATATTTTCATTTTACCTTTATGGAAGTTAAGTACGAATAAATCATTTGGGGATGAAAAAAGACAATTCTGATGAAATATTAAATCGAAATTCGGTTCCTATTTTAGCATGGGATTTTCATTACGAATATGTTAATGAACTCAAAGCTACTTTTGCAGATTTAAAAAAAGTAAGCAAAATTTCAAATCAGTTTAACTGGAATGAAAAACATCTGAAAATTAAGGAACGAATTAAAGATGAGGTAATTGTCGTGACAGATCTCGATCTGAAAATTGTTTTTGCCTCAACCGGAATTAAAAGAATGACAGGTTATACCGAAGATGAAATATTAGGAAAAACACCAAAAATGTTTCAGGGACCGGAAACCTGCAATGTTACTTTAAAAGAAATTAGAGAAGCCATTAAACTTCAGGTACCATTTGAAAAAACAATCGAAAATTATAAAAAAAATGGTCGTACATACAAATGCAAAATCAACGGAATTCCTGTTTTTAACCTAAAAGGAGAATTATCGCATTTTATAGCATTTGAAACTGTAGATAAAAGCGCTTGATGTTTAACCGCAAAAAAACAAAAAACCGCCTTTTTGGGCGGTTTTATTTATCTTAGTAACTTAGAAGCTAAAAAATCATAAATTTTCAAAAAAGTCATTTCCTTTATCATCAGTAATAATAAAAGCAGGGAAATCTTTAACCGTAATTTTACGAACAGCTTCCATTCCTAATTCTTCAAAGTCAACAACTTCTACTTTCAAAATATTATCCTGCGCCAAAATTGCAGCCGGACCTCCAATAGAACCTAAATAAAATCCGCCATATTTGTTGCAGGCATCTGTAACCTGTTTCGTTCGATTTCCTTTTGCCAGCATAATCATACTTCCGCCATGTTTTTGGAATTCATCCACATAAACGTCCATACGTCCCGCAGTAGTTGGTCCAAAACTTCCCGAAGCCATTCCTTCCGGAGTTTTTGCCGGACCTGCATAATAAACAGGGTGATTTTTAAAGTATTCCGGCATTGGCTGACCTGCTTCTAATAGCTCCATGATTTTTGCATGCGCAATATCACGGGCAACAATTACAGTTCCGTTTAGTTTTAAACGGGTTTTAATTGGATATTGGCTCAATTTAGCCAAAATATCTGCCATTGGCTGGTTTAGGTCAATTTCTACAGGAGCTTCTAAATGCGGCGCTGTTTCAGGCAAAAATTGCTTCGGATTTATTTCAAGCTGTTCCACATAAATTCCGTCTTTTGTAATTTTCCCTTTGATGTTTCTATCGGCAGAACATGAAACTCCCAATCCAACCGGACAAGAAGCTGCGTGACGAGGCAAACGAATTACACGAACATCATGGGTGAAATACTTACCGCCAAACTGAGCGCCAATAGCACTTTCCTGGCAAATTTGCTGTACGCGTTGTTCCCATTCTAAATCACGAAAAGCCTGACCGGACATATTTCCGGTAGTAGGCAAATGATCGTAATATCCTGCAGATGCTTTTTTAACGGCACTTAGATTTGCTTCCGCAGAAGTTCCTCCAATAACCAAAGCTAAATGGTAAGGCGGACAAGCAGAAGTTCCTAAATCTTTTATTTTTGCGCGAACAAAAGCATCCATCGATTTTTCATTCAATAAAGATTTTGTTTGCTGATATAAATAAGTCTTATTTGCTGATCCACCGCCTTTTGCCATAAATAAAAACTCGTACGAATTTCCTTTTTTAGCATAAATATCAATTTGAGCCGGAAGGTTCGAGCCTGAGTTTTTTTCCTCAAACATCGAAATCGGAACAATTTGCGAATAACGTAAATTGCGTTTTTGGTACGTATTGAAAATTCCTTTACTCAGCCATTCAGCGTCATCAACACCGGTAAAAATGCTTTCACCTTTTTTTGCCATTACAATTGCCGTTCCGGTATCCTGACAGCTTGGTAACTGACCTTCGGCAGCAACAGATGCATTTTGAAGTAAATTGTAAGCCACAAAACGATCATTATCTGTCGCTTCTGGATCATCAAGAATGTTTCTTAATTTTTGTAAATGTGTCGTTCTCAACATAAACGAAACATCGGTTAAAGCTTCTTCAGCTAATAATTCTAATCCTTTTGGATCAACAGTCAGAACTTCACGTTCTCCAAATTTTTCAACTTTCACAAAATCTGAAGTAATTTTGCGGTATTGTGTATCATCCTTTAAAATAGGATAAGGATCCTGGTATATAAAATCAATCATTTCTTTGTTTTTGACAAAGTTAAAAATTATTTACCTAAGAAAGAATTTGAATAAGAATCGTTTTACAGGTTTATCTAATATCATTAAATTCATTAAACGACATTTTTTTCTCAAAATAGGGTTTGTCTTTTGCAGAAAGTAACTGACTTTTCCATTTATTTCCGTTAAAGCGAAAAACAGTCGAATCAGAATAAGAAACTTTTCCCATATCATCATCACCATCTTCCGGCTCAAAGGCAACTCTTTTGCAGTAAAATGCCTCTGTATCTTTTTCATTTGGAGTTGTAAATTCAACCCAGCTTCCCCAGCCGCTGTCAGTCATAGAATCCCATTGATAAACCAATTGTAAATCGTTGTTTTTTAGATGATACAGATAATTATTTTGATTATATCCGCATGCAGGATATCCAAACGAAACCTGAATAAATGAAGTATTTTTGTTTGTAGCTGTAGCTAAACCATAATCAGCTCCCCATTCAGCTCCTTTTTGATAACCTTCAATTGTAACTTTTGAAGAAGCTTTTTTCTCCTTATTTTCATAAAAATCCAATCGGTATTTTACAGTAACAATGCTGTCTTTATCCGCTTTTTGATCTAATAGATTTGCGAGAACATAATTGCCCATAGCATTTTCTTCTCCGTTAGAAATCGGGATTGTATCTGTTTTTAGAAACTTTTCTGCAGTAGCAATTGCTTCTATTTTATTTTCTGCAGTAACATTTTTTGTTTGATTTTGCGAAACTGGCTTTGGTTTTTGACAGCTTATTAAAAGGAATAGAATAAAAAGGTATTGTGGCTTCATTTTTAGAACGTCATCCATAGATTTTTTACCGCCATAAGCGACCCATTTGCATACGTTTCCAATTAATAGAAAGATTAATTTTGATATTTGCCTCATATTCTAAAAAAACCAGCTAGCCACAAAAATCGCAGTAATAACACAAATTACATCAACCAAAAGCATCGTGCCCAAAGCATAACGGGTATTTTTTATGTTTACAGAGCCAAAGTAAACCGCAATTACATAAAAAGTGCTTTCTGCGCTGCATTGAAAAATACTGCTCAATCTTCCCGTTAAGGAATCTGCGCCGAAAGTATTCATCGAATCAATCAAAAAGCCTCTTGATCCTGCAGAACTAAAAGGTCTAAGCATTGCAACCGGTAATGCATCAGTAATTTGTTTGTTTACGCCCATATTCGAAAAAATAAAAGCAATCCAGTTGCTGATGATTTCAAATAAACCACTGTTTCTGAATAACGAAATGGCCACTAACATTCCTAAAACATAAGGAAAAATAGTAACACCGGTTTTAACACCATTATTTGCTCCAACTACAAATGAATCAAAAACAGTGGTGTTTGCCTCACTGAATTTCTTTTCGTTTATGAAGGAGAAAATCAGCGTAAAAACAATGATTCCTATTAAAATTAATCCCGAAAGATTAGAAGTGAAATAATTTTTCCCAATTAAATCCAAATGATTCACATACATCAGCAAACCAACAATGGCGGCTATTAATAGCATTAAGGCGATAACAAGAGAAGCACTTTTGAAGTTGATTTTTTGTTTAATTCCAACAATTAAAAAAGCGGCAATTGTACCAATAAAAGAAGTAATGATACACGGAAGCATAACATCTGCAGGATTACTTGCATTTGCAGCAGCGCGATAACCAATAATTGAAGTTGCAATTAAAGTCAATCCCGAAGCATGCAGACACATAAACATAATCTGCGCATCACTGGCTTTGTCTTTATCAGGATTTATTTCTTGTAAACTTTCCATCGCTTTAAGACCAAACGGAGTCGCAGCAGAGTCTAATCCTAAGAAATTAGCAGCGAAGTTTAAGGTCATATATGAAATAGAAGGATGGTTTTTTGGTATACTTGGAAACACTTTTACAAAAACCGGACTCAGTCCTTTAGCCAATTTCCCGGATGCTCCTGAAATAATTAAAAGCTCCATTAATCCGCAGAAAAAAGCCAAATAGGCAATAAGCGGTAAAATTAAATCGACCAAAGTACTTTTACAGGTTGGCAATAAACCATCGGATTTTTGAACACCGCTGTAAATTTTTACGGTTTTGTTTTTATAAACATAAGTCGTGTCGGCGTTAAGCGTATCGCGATTGATAATCATGGTTTGATCCGGCGCTTTTTTGATGCTGTCTTTGATGAAAGCAGGGAGCTGTTCAGCGTATTTTTCTGAAACAAGAATCGGATCGTCTTTCTTTCCATTCAAAACATAATCAATAGTATAAGTGTTGGCTGTAAACAAACTGACTATAATAAAGATAATCGACGAAATAAAAATAGTTAACCAAAATCTACTTAATACCATAACGCTGTTTTTTTTGTAAATGTAATTATTTCGAGATAATATGCATAAAGATTTTAATGTTCGAACCAGAAGAATTTACCTAAAACTGTAATGTTTTAGTGAAAATTCGATTTATTCGATAACAATTTTGGTTTCCAAATAGTTTCCAAAAGCTTTAATTCCTTCAAAAAGAATTGCTTTTTTGTGACTTTCAGTTTCATTAAAAAATTCCGTTTCTATTTTGGCGTGGTCTTTTTTCATCGTTCTTTTCCAGGTTCCAATCACCTTGCTGTTTTCCAGAATAATCGGTTTAAAAATGCCATTGTTGGTAAAAGCCCTCGATTGATGTTCTAATAAAATAGAAGCTTCACGAGATTTATAAGATATTAAAATCTCATCAAAAGCAGGTAGAAAGTGTATGCTTTCCTTAAAATTATTTTCTTTATTAATTTGATTACCAAACCAATAGGTTTGATTTTCAATTGCAACAGAATTTAATTGCAACCCTATTGCGTTAATAATTTGTTTGCAGATTGTAGGCGAAAAACCGGACCACCAGGAGAAATCTAATAAAGTTGCAGGTCCGTGACTTTCAAAATATCGTTTAGCTAATCTCGCCAAACCTTCTTCTTTATTCAGTTTTGTTTTTGGTTTAGAAACGCGTTCTTCGAGCAAAGCATACGTTATTTGTTTGCCTTTCATTTTTCCGTTACAAACCAAACCTTCAAGTTCAGCATGCATCATAATTGCAGCGGCTAAAAAATCCTGACCGGAACTTTTTTTAATGTTTAGTTCCTGCATGATTTCTTCACGCGTTAAATGATTGTTTCCCGATAATAGTTTTTCTATTGCTGCATTTATCTGATTTAGTTTTTGAACGTCGTAACCATATTTTTTGGCAGCAGAAATAGTCATTTTTTGTACTTGCGGTCCTGAAATATCCAACATCCAATAAATATCTTCGGCAGATACAAAATGCCAGGTTGGTCTTAGAATATGAGTTCGAATAATTTTTGCAGCATCAATAGCTTCTTCAATCTCTTTTTCTGTAGCATTACATCGCGAACCAATCGCCCACTTTGCCATCGAATAATCCTGAGCCTGCATTGCGCCTAAATGATGCACAATTTCTTGCGGAGAATTTGAATTTGTTTCTAAAAGTTTCTGAGCAGCAAGTCTATAATACGAGATTTCCTGATGTGTCATTTCCTAAAACATTAAAAATTAAAACCTAAAAACTAAACATGAATAATTTCATCATCAATCAATAAATCTTCACGACGAAAGCGCAGGAAAATCTGCGCAACAGCAATGGTATCTTTTTCGCAATAGGTTACAATTCTGTCAATGTCTTTCTCCACATAAAAAACGTGAGCCACCTGACTTCCGTCAATATCGCCTTTTGGCGATGGAAGGCCAAGAATCTTAGTCAGTAATTTTAAAGAAGTGAAATGCTTATAATCGCCAAACTTCCATAATTCTAAAGTATCGAGATGCGCAATTTCCCAAGGTTTTTTGCCAAATAAATTCAGTTTATCCGGAATCGCAATTTGATTGATAATCATTCGGCGTGCCAAAAACGGAATATCAAATTCTTTTGCATTATGTCCGCACAAAAGATGTTGCGGCTGGTTAAAATGATTATTCAGAAGATTATTAAAATCGTGAAGAATCTTCTTTTCATCGCCAAAAAACGATGTTACACGAAAATTCCGAATATCTCCTTTAATGGTAAAATACCCAACAGAAATACAAATGATTTTTCCAAATTCAGCCCAGATTCCGGCACGCTCGTAAAATTCTTCCGGCGTAAAATCGTCTTTTCGCTGGTATTGTGTTTTCAAATCCCAAAGCGATTGCATTTCTGCGTCAAGCGAATTGAAGTTTTCTTCTTCGGGAACGGTTTCAATATCAAGAAAGAGTATGTTGTTGAGGTTTATTTTTTCAATCATTATTTAGATGCCTTAGATTTTTGGACTTTCAAATATTTACAAAACAAATTGTAAGCAATAACCTATAATTAAGATTTATAAAACTATAATTTTAATTCGTTAAATTGGTGAAATTCGTGGCAAACTTTTTATTTTTTCAAAACAAACTTTGTTGTGTACTTGGGTTTTCGTGTTCAAGCAGCCATTTCTTGCGAGGCAAACCGCCTGCATAACCCGTTAAAGAACCATTTGTACCAATAACGCGATGACATGGAACCACGATCCAAAGCGGATTTTTACCATTTGCAGATGCTACTGCACGAATCGCTTTTATATCACCCAGCTTTTTGGTTTGATCCATGTAACTTATGGTTTTTCCGTATGGAATTTCCAATAAAGCTTTCCATACTTTTTGCTGAAATTCAGTTCCTTTTGGGTTTAGTTTGAAACTGAAATCGGTTCTTTTTTTATCGAAATATTCGTTTAATTGTGAAACGGCTTCTTTTAAAACATTTGGAATCTCTTTTGAAACTTCATTTGTACCAACATCTGAAACTGAAATTATAGAAACGCCATCTTCATCACCAACTATTTTGGTGATTCCTAATGGTGAATTGATGTAGACTGTTTCCATAGTTTAATAATTTGTCAACTTAAACTGGTAATTTAAACTGTTTTCGATTTTTTCACTCGAAATAACCTTTTTTATATTCGATTTTTTTATGCTGAATTTCGGTAAAACCAGATTTTGTTCTTTTGCTTTTCGAGTGTAATATTCCTCTCTTGTTGGATGAAAAGGAGCAACGGCATTAAAAACGACATTCCATTTTGATTGATTAATGATTTCTTCAATGATGCCGATGCAGTCATTTTGATGAATTAAATTAACCGGAGCATCAGGATTTTCTATATTTTCTTTTCCCGCTAAATGTTTCACCGGATGGCGATCTTCGCCAATTAAACCGCCAAAACGTAGAATTGTGGTTTCGAAATTTTGATTTTTTTGCAAAAGCGCTTCTGCTAAGAGCAATTGTTTCCCGCTTTCCGTTTCCGGATTTGGAATAGTTTCTTCGGTAATCATATTATTTTCATCTCCGTAAACAGAAGTTGAACTTACAAAAAGTACTTTTTTTACGGTTGATTTTTCTATAAACGGAATTAAATTTTCAATTTTAGAAACAAAGACTTTTTTGGTAGAATCCTCAATATTTCCTCTCAACTTTGGTGGAATATCAATAATTAATATTTCACTTTCAGCTAAAAACAGATTTATGCTTTCTGAAATACTTTCGCTTTCAAGCGCAACCAAATAAGGATTTATACCGGCATCTTTTAAAACCTCAAGCTTATTTTCAGACGTTGTAGACCCGTTTATTGAATATCGCTTTTTTGCGATTATGCTTTTGGCTAAAGGTAATCCAAGCCAGCCGCAGCCTAAAATGCTTATTTGTTTCATTTTTTTTAAGGTACAAAGGGTCAGAGGGGCAAAGGTACAAAGGTTTTATCGTTACGCTAGATTTTGACGGATTGAAATGAAGAAGTAAATATTAGCGAATTAGAATAAATCCAGAAAAAAACAAACCTTTTCTTTTCCTCTTGCGCCAATTCGGTTGTAGAATTTTATAGCTCTTTCGTTAAAATCCGGTGTTCGCCACTGCATGTTGATGCACTTTTTCTCTTTTCCTATTTCTTTTAGTTTATGGATTAAAACTTCACCAATTCCGTAATTCCTTGCTTGTTCTTCTAAAAATAAACAATCCATAGAAATTATATCTCCGGCTTCCCAGGTTGAATAACTAAAATTATAAGAAACATAACCAACAATGTCTTTTTCGACGGCGACAACCAAACAAAAAAGCTTGGGATCTGAATCGAATAATGCTTTTTTTAATGCTTCTGCTTTTCCTTTTGCATCATAATCTGCCTTTTCATATTCAGCATGTTTTTGGCATAGAATGACAAGTTTTGGCAAATCTGAAACCTCGCAGCTTCTTATTAAATAGTCCATTGAATGTTAATTTCGGTTTGTAAAAAGGCAATAAAGTGATGAAAATAATCGGGATAAATCTGGTTTTCCCTAATTGCAATAAAATGCTTTCTTTTTAAGCCGTTTTTTCCAATTTTGATGGCTTTTATGGGATTGTTTTTTAAATGCGGGTGCAATGCCCATTTTGCCATCGACATCACACCCATATCGGCTTTGACCATTTCAAGTGAAGCCTCGGTAAGCGGTATCGCCGTTATTTTTTTCGGAGTTACTTTGGCAGGAGCCAAAACAAACTGATGAATTGTTACAGTTTCCATCGGAAGGGAATGAATCAGTAAATGTTCATCAATAAAATCTTCGGCAACAACGTATTTTTTATTTGCCCAGGCATGGTTTTCAGAAACGGCCATAACAACTTCATCCTGAAAAAGTTCGAGATATTTAATGTTATTGTCATCAATCTGATCGCTGATAACAGCAATGTCAATCACGTTTTCGAGTAATTTTTGTAATGGAATATGTGTGGCTTCAGTAACAATTTTCAATTCGACATTGGGGTACAAAAGGTGAAATTGCTTTAAAACCGAAGGCAGCCAATGATAACTTGAAAAACATTCGGTACTAATTCTGATTTCGCCGTGTTCGCCAAAAACCATTTGTTTGATTTGAGATTCGGTTTGCGAAAGTTTGTCCAGAATTTCATTGGCAATCTCATACATTTTTTCGCCGGCTTTGGTTAAAACCAGTTTTTTATTCATTCTAAAAAAAACAGGCGTGCCCAATTGATATTCGGCTTCTTTAAGTTGATGACTTAAAGCCGATTGTGTTAAATGAAGTTTGTCAATTGCTTTGGTAATGCTTCCTTCTTCAACAATCGCTTTTATCAATCGTAAATGACGTATTTCCATATTTTTAGAGAATTAATATACAAAGGAACAAAATTTTAAGCTGCTTTTGTATGAAAAAAAGTAATCGAATCGATGAATTCTTTTCGTTTTTATTACATATAATGTTCCGCTACTTTTGAAAAAACTAAATCATTAAAACTAAAAGAAAATGGAAGCACAAATTAAACATTATGAAAATAAACTGGCCTTCGAAATGGATCCTTCTGATTTGTTTGACGCTTTTAATAACGGAGAAAAAGTAATTGCAATTGACGCGAGAAAGGTATTTGGATATGAGGCAGAACATATTCCGACAGCGATTAATATTCCGCATCGTGAAATGACAGCAGAAAGCACCAAAGATTTGGATAAAGAGGTTTTGTACGTAACGTATTGTGACGGAATTGGCTGTAATGCTTCGACCAAAGGAGCATTGAATATGGCAAAATTAGGTTTTAAAGTAAAAGAATTAATTGGCGGAATCGAGTGGTGGAAGTTTGATGGTTACGCCACCGAAGGAACAAACGGAGTAAAATCAGGTTTAAAAATTGAATGTGCGTGTTAAATAAAAAAGGCAAACTTTTTAATTGAAGTTTGCCTTTTATATAAGATTGTTTCTGTTTTATTGTGGTTTTACAATGGGTTTCAAAGTATCTTTTACAATTACAGCGCTGTCTTTTACCGGTACAGTTTCGATTGGAACATTTACTGGTTCGGTATATTTTTTAATTTTTTGCTGAATCAAAACGGCATCATTCAAAACAAAAGGCGTTGGCATCATCCAGTCGCTTCTTGGTTTGATCTGAAATAAAGGATTTGTCATTAAATCAAAAGAACTTTCGATTAAATCCATATCAAATACAGATGATTTGTTGATGTAAAAATCCATTACAAGTGGTTCGTTGCCGACAACATAATAACATAAAATTTTCATATCATTTCGTTCTAAACGATTTCCTTTTTGACCGGAAGTTGAAACTCCGTTTGCTTTAAAGTTATAAAAGGTCATTTTAGGATTTGCAAAAATATCGTAACGATTGACTTTTCTGTTTGGCGTAATTTTTATTTTTAAATACCTGTTATTGCCAATCACGCTGTCTCTTAAAAACGCAATAGTTGGTTTTGGAACATCAATTTTTGGTGCAATCGCACTATAAGTAAAAGTCGAATTGTATTTGCTGGCTAGTGGAAGACCATTTAAACCAACTGCTTTTTGATTTTTTTCTCCCAGATAAGTTTTGGTCCATTCGTCGAGATTTGTATCATAAGTTGTCCATACTGCCGAATCTGTATTGGCATTATAAACGTATAATAAACTGTTAGATTTTGCTTTTCCGTATTCGTAACCTGAATTTGAACCCGCATAAATAAAGAATGCAACCGAAACCATAAAAAAGAAAATAGTCCAGGCTCCTTTTCTAAAAAACGATCCAAATACCGGAAGTAATAACCCAAAAAGTAAAACGGTTAGTATTGCGCTTCCAAAAAGTATTTTTAAACCTAAACCAACAGGAAACATGACGATAAAAGGCGCTATAATGGCTAATGCCGGAATACTCAATAATAAGTTTAAACCTAAACTGTAATGTTGTGTAATTACAAATATTCCGAATAAAAGAATGCCAAAATAAACCGGAATAATAAGGAAACCGGCGCCTGTTAAACTATTGGCTAAAAATAGATTAATAACGATCCAAAGTAATAAAGGTGCCACGTAATGATTCATTGTAATTTTTGCTTCTGAAAAATGATGGTAGAAAGCAAAACAAATCGCTATACTAAGTGTTACAAAAGCGCCAATATAAGCGTGTCCGTTATATGTAAAACCGTTTAACAAATCTGAATATTGAGGATAAGCCTCTAAAAGTATTTTCCACCCCAAAAAAGTCACCAAACCTGCAATGGCTATAGCACCCAATAAAGGAACAAAACCTCTGAAAATTTCTCTGAAAGAGATAACGCGCTTCACTTTACCTACAAAAATAAAAAGTATTAAGAGACCTAAAGCAATGATAGACATTGGGAAAACCCATGAAAATGGATAATTAATGAATCCGAAAGGAACACTAAAATATACATTGTCTTCTGTAGTTTGAGTAGAGTTTAAATCAATATTTGAAAAGTATTTTAATAAGGGCATTAAGTAAGTTCCCTGATGAGACAAAGTGGTTTTGTTTAAATGCTGAACATCATCTTGTTGCGTATGATAATTATAATGTCCGTCGATAAAGGCGAAGTTAAAGCCCTGAATGTTTCCCTGTTCTCTAAAAACAGTTAAATCGGTATCGTTTGGCAACATTTTATAAATGCTGTACATCAACGAATTTGAGACCGGATATTTTGCTTTTGCTTTTGCAAATTCTTTCACAAGAGTCTGGTTTCCTTTGTTGGTTTCCATCAGCATATAGCTTGGACCTGAAGAACCTCTGGCTTCAAAATTTAATACTAAACCAACATCTTTTGCCCACGGATGCTGATTTACAAAAAGTGCAGCGCCATTTAAACCTAATTCTTCGGCATCAGAAAAAAGAATTATAATGTCGTTTTTATTTGGTTGTTTTGAATATAAAAAAGCACGTACGCCTTCAAGAATTGTTGCAACTCCGGATGCGTCATCACTTGCTCCTTTTGAAAAAGAATGCGGCGCACTATCATAATGAGATAGCAATAAAAGCGCTTTTGAGTTGTTTGTTCCCTTAATGCGAGCCAGAATATTTTTGGATTTAACCAATAATCCTTTGTCATTAAGCGTGAAACCTTCCTGAGTTGTGGCTTCTAAGCCAATTCGGTTAAGTTCGAGTTTTAGATAATTAGCAACTAATTCATGATTAGTTGTTCCTACATAATGGGGTTTCTGCGCAATTATTTCAACCTGATTGAGCGCTCTTTCTGTAGAGAATTCAGCAAGTGCTTCTTCATTTTTTGAAACCCATTGGGGCATCATTGTGGCGTATATAATACCTAAAATTGCTAAAACGCATACGAAGGCAAGAATCGAAGTCTGGTTTTTTTTCATATTGAATATATACTAAATTTCTTTTTTAACGAGCATAAAATAATCATTGTCTAAAGAGCGATATCCCTGATCATAAAGGAAATAATACGTATTTCCGGTTTTTGTCTGCAAAATATTAGTAAAGAAATCAAAATCAAAACCTTTATTTACCATTTTATCTCTTGTGGCCTTCGATTTTCCATCTTTATTTAGCTCGGACAAAATACGATAATTTTTACGTAATTTGTTGTTTACATTCCGCATGAAATTAGTACTATCCTTATTTATTTTGTTGTTATAGGCATTTCGGCAGCTGTCTGAACAAAATTTCTTGTCTTCCCGACCTACAATTTTTTCGGAACATTCAAGGCAGGTTTTCATGGAATTATTTTTTTAATTTCATATAAATCATGTCTTCTGTCCTTTAAAATTCGTACACTTCCGTGCTCGTGAAGCTGTTTTAGTAAATTTAAATCGACATCGACAATTAATGTCATTTCAGTATTTGGAGTTGCTTCGGCTTTTATTCCGTTACTTGGAAAAGCAAAATCAGATGGCGTAAAAACAGATGCCTGCGCATATTGAATATCCATATTATTTACTTTTGGCAAATTACCCACACAGCCTGCAATGGCAACATAACACTCATTTTCTATCGCTCGCGCCTGCGAACAATGTTTTACACGTGTATATGCATTTTGAGTATCCGTTAAAAACGGAACAAACAAAATATTCATTCCTTCATTTGCCATAATTCTTGAAAGCTCCGGAAACTCAACATCATAACAAATTAAAATTCCAATTTTACCACAATCGGTATCAAAGGTTTTAAAATGAGATCCGCCTTTCATTCCCCAATGCTGAACTTCGTTTGGTGTAACGTGAATTTTGGTATACATTTCTGAAGTTCCGTCTCTTTTGCATAAAAAGCCAACGTTGTATAAATTACCGTTATCCAGATAAGGCATGCTTCCGGTAATAATATTAATGTTGTATGAAATAGCAAATTCCTGAAAACGCTTTCTGATCGGGTCAGAATATCGGGCAAGTTCCCGAATGGCTTCTGCCTCAGATAAATGATTATAATCTGCCATTAATGGCGCTATAAAAAGTTCCGGAAACAAAGCAAAATCGGCACCATAACCGGAAACAACATCAATAAAAAACTCTGATTGTTCGAAAAATTCTTCAACATTATTGAGCTGACGCATTTGCCACTGAATTAATCCCAATCGAATAACGCTTTTTTCGAGATTAATAAGTTTCGGGCTTTCATCATAATAAACATTGTTCCATTCTAAAAGAACCGCAAATTCCTTTGATTCTTCGTCGCCTTCCAGATAATTTTTGATGATTCGCAAAACGTGAAAATCATTACTTAACTGAAATGAAAGTACAGGATCGTGCAGTTCTTTATGTTTTACTTTGTCGATGTAAGATCGTGGCGTTAGTTTTTTGGCGTGCTGCGAATAATTTGGAATCCTTCCTGCAAAAACAATTGCTTTAAGATTTAATTGTTCGCAAAGTTCTTTTCTGGCATCATATAAACGACGTCCCAAACGCAAACCGCGATAATGCGGGTGGATAAAAACGTCTATACCGTACAAAATTTCCCCATCTGAATTATGGGTCGAAAAAGTATAGTCGCCAATGATTTGTTTATAATTGTGTCTTTTATCGACCAGTTTTTCATCGACGATTAAGGATAATGCAGAACCTACAACTATTCCGTCAACTAAAATAACTAATTGACCTTCAGGGAAAATGGAGAGTAATTTTTTAATATCGTTGGATCTCCAATAAGAATTAGCCATTTCAGGATACGATTCTACCATCGAATTTTTCAACTGTTTGTAATCGTCTAATTCTAAATTTCTTAATTCAACTTTATTAATTTTCGCCTGCATATAGTAAGATTTCTGCTAAATATACAAAAAATATTTCCATTTACAAACGCTTACAAATAGTTACAACCGAAAGTAAATAGTTTGCAACCGAATAAATTTTGCATGTCGCCACATCTTTGCAATGTTGAATTTGATAAACGAATTCTTTTATACGAACATTTAAAAATTATATGCCATGAACGCCATGAAAAACAGAGTACAATTAATTGGGAATGCAGGGAATGATCCGGAAATTAAAACATTAGAAAATGGGAAAAAATTAGCTCATTTAACGATTGCAACAAATGACAGATACACAAATGATAAAGGCGAAAAAGTAGAACAAACCGAATGGCATCGTGTTACCGCCTGGGGAAAAACTGCCGAAATTATCGAGAAATATGTTGTAAAAGGTAAAGAAGTAGCGATTGAAGGAAAACTAACCCACAGAAGTTACGATGATAAAAATGGAGAAAAGAAATATATAACCGAAGTTGTTGTCAGTGAAATTTTATTGCTAAGTAAATAGTTTAGTAGATTCGACATTTAAACCCGACAGTCCCGAAGCCTCGGGATAAAACCTGTCGGGTTTGTTGTTGTCAATAATTATAAAATCGATGCGCCGTTTATATCCGTAGTAAGGAT
Source organism: Flavobacterium sp. N1736 (assembly GCF_025947065.1). NCBI lineage: Bacteria > Pseudomonadati > Bacteroidota > Flavobacteriia > Flavobacteriales > Flavobacteriaceae > Flavobacterium > Flavobacterium sp. N1736. Next base: position 3,733,601 of record NZ_CP109994.1, on the reverse strand, counting down.
TTCGCTCATATAATCAAAAAACGGTCTCATATTTTTACATGTTTCTAAAGCCTGTTCTAAAAACTGCGAACTTAATACTTCATCATCTGTAAAGCGTTTAATAATCAGGAACTGTTTGTAGCGAAGTAAATCGATAGCTTCATGAGTTATATCAAAACCTTTTGGTGCTGTTTTAAGCTGTTCGCCTTGCAAAGTTCCAAAAGTGCTCACAAAAGACTTTGATTTTAATATCTTTTGCATTGTTCCGGAATCGTGTGCAAACTCACTTCTTATTCGTTTTAAATCGGCAGCGTTTGGTCCCCAGAATCCGCCGGCAAAGAAACTGTTTCCTTTTTCCAGATGAAAATAATAGCCGCCGCGTCTTGTACTTGTTGCTCGTGTAAAACTGCCTCCCCAAAAAGTTTTAAAAGGAGTTTTGTCTTTAGCAAATCGAATATCACGATAAATTCTGTATACACTTTTTTTGCCCGAAGCGGTTTCTAAAACATCGGTTTTAGAAAGTTCCTGAAGCAAAGCACCTGCAAAGGTTTCTATATAATTTAATTCGGTTAAATACTGTGGCTTATTTTCTTCAAACCAGGGTTTGTTATTGTTTTGTTTAAGCTGCTGTAAAAAATCAAGACTTGATTTGGGTATAATAATCTGGTTTTTCATAATTAAATTTTGAGTCTTTAAGACGACTGCAATTTAAAACTAAAAACCCACCAATTGGTGGGTTTTTTATGATATAGTTTAAGCAGTCTTTTTTAATAAGTCAAACATAGGACATCGTGAGCAGCGTTTGTTCTCACTCTTTTTATATTTCTCACAACAAGAAGATTTACAGTTTTCCAACTTTTTAAGTTTCTCAAGAATTGCTTTATTCTTCTTCTTTTTATCCTTTTTCTTGTCCTTATCTTTTTCTTTCTTGCTCAATTTGACTCGGTATTATTAAACAGAGGCAAATATATAGCAATAAATGTTATTTTTATGTATTCTAAATAAACTTTAACTTTTTTATTTTGGGTTAATAGCGATCGAGCTTGTAACCGTTAATTGTTGAATATCACGATCAAACAAGTAAAGTCCGCCTTTATCATCACCAATTAAGTTGATTTTATCTAAAATAGATTTAGCAGTAGCTTCTTCTTCGATTTGTTCTGCTACATACCATTGCAGGAAATTGTGTGTTGCATAATCTTTTTCTTCAAAAGTTATGTGAACCAGTTCGTTAATAGATTCTGAAACAAAAATTTCATGGTTATAAAGTGCTTCAAACATTTCTTTAAATGTAGAGTAAGAAGTTTTAGGCGCTTTTAGATCTGTAATCTGAGCGTGACCTCCGCGTTCGTTTACATACTTTACAAGTTTAAGCATGTGTGCGCGCTCTTCGTCTGATTGTGTGTACATAAATTGAGCGATTCCTTCTAATCCGTGTACTTCAGCCCAACAAGCCATAGAAAGGTAGGTTTGCGAAGATTCTGCCTCTATGCGTATTTGCTTATTTAAAGCTGCTTCGATATTTTTTGATAGCATAATATGTGTCTTTTTTGTAAAGTTAAAAAAAATAATCCATTCCGTTTTTTTCAAAATGCGAAACGAGAGACATTTGGATTAATTCTCAATAAATTTAAGGCTTTTCTACCGGAAAAGATCTCGAAAAAATAGCTTTGTTAATAATCGAATTTGTAATATCGGGCTGAATAAATCCGTCGGTAAACTTACGCATGATGAATTGTTTTGAGTCAAAATCGTAATAGCCCAAAATGTAGTAATCCTTAAATTTAAAGATATTTTGAAAGGCAGCTTTTTTCTGAAGACTTAAAAAATAATAAATATTGTCAATTGCCAAAGGCTGCTGTTCGTCTTTTATAAAATCAGTATTATTATTTAGAATACTTTCAAAATAAACACTTTCTGTATGATCGATTAATCCAAAATCACCATCATAATATTGATAAAAATCTTCTGTTTTGGGAGTTCCGCCAATAGTAACGAGTGTATTTTGTTTATTTTTAAAAGCCGACAATCCAATATTTAAGAAAGATAAATGGTTTAAAAACTGACTTGTTTTTTTTAATTCTATAGGTTTTCGACCATCGTTTTGAAGTAATAATGGAGAGGTTTTAAACTTAATCGTGTCATTCTTCAATACTTTAATGTCCTTTAGCGTTTGTCCTGAATTATAATCTTTTATCGCAATTGCAAATGCATATTTATTGGCGCTTATTTGATAAAGTTTATTATCATTAAAAAATGAATTGCTCTTGTTTATATTTTCAATGGCTGATTGGGCAAAGGATTTTTCGTTGATGGTATGATTTTCTATATCCAGATCAAATACCTGTGTTTTTTTAGGATTATGGTCTAAAGTTAAAATCAGATGGTTTTTGATTAAGTACGCTTTGTTCTTTTCTGCACTTTTATCCAAAGGAGTAAAATTATCAATCTCTATTTTTTCTATTGGATTTTCGTCAATAATTTTATTGAAAGTGACAAACTGTGTGTTTTTGTTCTGAAAAACGAAAGATGAAAAATTAAATTCTTTTTCTTCGGCCTTTCCATTTTTAAAAATATAGAAAATTAAAGTTTGATCGGTTTTATGTTTAGAAAGGATATAAAATGCATTGTTTTCCTGAAAAAAGTTTACAATATATTGGGTTGAAAACGGAAAATTAAATTTCAGCAGTTTAACCGTTTTTGTCTCTAAATAATATTTTGCGACTATAATATCTTTAAAATCTTCTGAAGCCCAATATAAATTTGGATTTTGGTCTTCGCCAAAACTGTAGCCAATTAATGACCTGTTTTCCAGATTTGTTTTAGGAAAAAGATATTGATCGTTCAGAAACAAAGCATTGTTGTATTTTAAAATGTTGATGTTTTCATTTGTAGCAGCAAAAACAAATACATCATGAGTTTGTGTATTCTCAACATTCAGAATCTGGTTATATTCGTCAGTTTTTTTTAAATCTAAAGGAAAAGAAGCCAATACAGTTTGACCAAACAGAACTGATTTGCAGATGAATAGCGATAAAAATAAAAGTTTTTTCATAAATCTTGTGCGACAAAAATCATTCCAGTTTAATAATTGTATTTATAAATTCAAAATTGGAAAATACTAAAGAATATTAAAGATATATTATTTTGTAATTATTAAGTTTTTCTTGTTTTAAAAAAAATAGTCAAAGTAGTCTTATTCTTATACACGTATGCCTTTTAGTGGAGCTGATAGATATGTACTTACATTATTTTCGTAAAAAAATTGTAAAATATGAAAAAGTCACTTTATTTATTTAGTGCTGCCTTATTAGCACTTGCTTCTTGTACAAATGATTACGATGGTTCTTGTTTAGTAAAAAAGAATGTTGATCCGATTGTCGATCCAATTGTGGATCCCATTGTAGATCCGATAGTCGATCCAATCGTGGATCCAATTGTTAAACCTATCCTATTACAAAAACTGGTTCATACTTATTCTGGCGGGCTAAGCGCTACAGTTGAATCACTGTATAACGATAACAAAATAGTGTCAGACAAAGATGATTCTAACCTTACACTTTATACCTATACCGGAGATGTAATAACGAAAATTGAGAAAGCCGACATTTCAGGAAAGGTTTATTCTACAAAAGAGTATGTTTATGCAAATGGAAAAGTAGATTATATTTTTAGTAACGAGTTTGGAAATTACTATAAAACAAAATATATGTATAATCCAGATGGCAGTATATTTTTCTATAAAATAAAAAGTGATAGTGCAGGAAACGATGGAGAACATACTACAACATCTGGAAATTATACTTTTTCTGAAGGTAATCTAATTAGATACCAGATTTCTAATGGTGACTCTGAAAACGAAGATATTTATGAATACGATTCTAAAAATAATCCAAGGCTTAATATTTTAGGATTTAAATCTGTAGTAGATATGGACCAGGGATTTGCAGTTAACAATATAACAAAGAAAACAACTAAAGCGAATAACGGCGGTAATATATCAATATGGACTGTAACTTATAGCTATGAATACGATGCAAATGGTTATCCTGTAAAAAGAATTGAGACAAAAGAAAATGAAGGTAAAACTACTGTAGAAACATCTGAATACACTTACTAGATTTATATAAAATTATAATAAGTAAGAGTTAGATAAAACTCGGTTTGTTTTACCCTAAGAAAGGCATTTAAATGATAATTAATTAGAAAGCTGCAAGATATACTTGCAGCTTTTTTTTGTTTTATAAGTTCTCATTTGAGTCTTATTTTGACATGAACTTGACAAGTTGTAGAGACACATAGGTGAAATAATAGATTCTAACTCATTGAAGAAAAACTGAAGCATAAAAGTCTGCTTGAATACGTTTCACATAATGCATTTGATACTCTACAACAATGTTTTTTGTAAATAGTACTTTTGAATTACAATAGTTTAAACATAAAAAAAGCCCTAAAGAATTTTCTTTAGGGCTTCGTTATTTAATTTGAAAGAGATTATCTTATTTTAAAAGTAACTCTTCTCGCCAGCCTTCTTGCTTCTTCAGAATCTTTTTGGATTGAAGTATCTGCACCTTGAGCAACTACATTTAATCTTGAAGATGCAATACCCGCTTTTTCAAGAATGGTTTTTACATTATTAGCTCTCAAATTTGATAATTTTTCGTTGTATTCTGAACTACCAACCTGATCTGCATAACCTAAAATATCAAGATTAGCCGAAGGATTTTTTCTTAAATATGTCAAAACAACATCAAGTGCAGCTGTTGAATTTTCAATTGGAGTCGCTTTATTAAAGTCAAAATAAACACTGTAATATTTAGCATCGATCATTTCTTTCAAAAGATCTTTATCATTTACTACTGTTGTAGTAACTGGTTTTTCTATAATTACTTGCTTCTCTGGTATTTTCTTTACTAACGCGTCAAGATCTGCGATTTTGTTTTCTAATGCAGAACTATCAAACTCTTGCGAAATAACAACCCAGTCAGCATGTTTTGTGTTTTTACCCAAGTAAACATTTAAACCAACAGTTCCGTTAAAAAGTACACCGTTAAAACCTCTTGATTGAACAGGACATGCACAGTCAAAAGTTAAATCTTGCGACGCATTTACAATAGTTGTAAAATCACCCGTTAAAGCAAATCTGTCAGATAATCTTATTTGTCCGGTAACACCAGCAATAAAATTACCCATTCTGTCTTTAACATGTAAGTCTTTGTTTTCTAACTGAGCTACACCAAAACCTGCATGACCTAATAAACCAATTGTTTTAGTCCATGATTCAAAGTTCATGATTCTGCCTAAGTTTGCAACAGCTTGTAGATCTGCTCTGTAATATTTTGAATCAAAGTCTACTGAATTGTTTTTTCCGGTAAAACTGTTATATCCAAAATCTGCTTTTAAACCAAACTTGTTGTTAAACATATATCTTACTCCCAAATCACCTACCCAAAAGCTTGGTGTAGAAGTAAAATAATCTTGTGTCATCGGGCTTTGCGGTTTATTAACACCTCCCGCTAATTCTACAGACCATTTGTTGTAGTCGTTTACAGTGTTTTTTTCTGCTTCTGTTTGTGCATGAAGGTTCGTTAAACCTAGAGAACATGCTAGAATAATTACAATTTTTTTCATTGTTATTTGAGATTTTAAATTTTCCCAAAAAAACAATTAATTGTAAGAATTATACCTAGGTATAAGTTATAATTGTAACAGAATAAGGTTAAAATAACATACTACTAATTTCCGTTCATTAATTCCTGAAAATGATCTGTAAACTGACCCAAATGTAAGCCATCCATTAAGCCATGATGTACATGAACAGACATTGCAATTGTTCTTTTTCCGGTTTCGGAAGTAATCATTTTTCCAAAAGAAATTTTAGGACAGCTATCCGGAAACGTATAACTTCTGGCATGCGAAAGCGATGTAAAATTTAACCACGGAATTGCCGAGAAATGTATGACATTATCGTCATCAAACGATCTTGTAAAAAGTCCGGTTGTGTTTTGAATTCGCTCGATTTCTGCCAGAGCATTTTGTTCGAAAACCTTAAAATCAGGATTATATTCTATTAAAGAAAAACCAAAAGTGCCATCCTCACGGCCAATTGTTGCCGAAGCATCAATACGGTCATTAATATAGATTTTACCTTCGGAAATTCTATATCTGAAATTTTCAATTGCATTTACAGCAACCAAAGTTTTATGAAGATAAAAAATAAAGAAAGAAACATTAAGACTTTTTGCGGTTTGATACGCTTTTGTACAATCAATTTGGACAGTAGCACCAAAAAAAGGTTCTTCCATTTTACTGAAATGTGCAAAATGTTCTTTTCTGTTCCAGTTTTCTAAATCTAAAAGTGTTTTCATTATTGTAAATTATGGAGCACTTCAGAAATTTTTTCAAAAGAACTAAAATGTTCGTGCTCTACTTTGTGATTGATTTTTTCGTGTTCCCAAGTGGTATGAAACGGAATATGAACTGCATAACCGCCAATTTCCAAAACCGGTAAAACATCTGATTTTAATGAATTTCCGATCATTAAAAACTCATTCGGCTGGATATCTAAACGACCAATTAATTTTTCGTAATCAACAGTTTGTTTGTCTGACATGACTTCGATATGGTGAAAATAATGTCCTAAACCAGAACGGTGCAATTTACTGTGCTGGTCTTTTAAGTCGCCTTTTGTGGCAACAACCAATTTGTATTTTCCTTGTAAAGCCTGCAGTGTTTCTTCGATTCCGTCCAGAAGTTCAATTGGTTTTTCGAGTAATTCTTTTCCGTATTGAATGATTTTCTGAATTACTTCAACCGGAATTGTATTGTTCGAAATATTCATCGCCGCTTCAATCATCGACAAGATATAACCTTTGATTCCGTAACCGTACAAAGGTAAATTTGCGATTTCGATTTTAAATAATTCCTGCGAAATGCCCTGATGTGAAAGATAATCTTCCATCAAAGCGCAAAATTTATGTTCAGTTTCCTGAAAGTAAGGTTCATTTACAAATAAAGTATCGTCGGCATCAAATGCGATTACTTTTAAGTTTGGTATTTTGCTTTTATGTAACATAGAAAAAGTTGTTTCAAGTTTGTTTTGTTTCAGGTTTCAGGTTTTTGTCTTATGAAAAAATTTGTTTCAAGTTTTTTCGCCACGAATTACACTAATTTTTTGTCAAAGATTAAAAAAGAATCTGCTCAATCTGCTTAATCTGCGAGAGAATTTTTTTCGCAATAAATTAAAAATCAATCTGTGTAAATCCGTTTAAACCTGTATCATCCGTGTGCCAATTCTCAATTCTAATTCCTAGAAAACAATCCCTTAAAAGATATAGTTTTATCGTAAAAAGTAATTCTGATTCCGAGAAGCAAAATGATTCCGCCAAAAACCATTTGTAAAGTTATTTGTTCTTCCAAAAACAACCAAGCCAAAACAGAAGTAATTACAGCCTGACTCAATAAACTTAGCGAAACTCTGGTTGCACGCATATGTTGTGTTGCATAACTGATAGAAAGCCAAGCGCACAATTGACAAATAACCGCTTGAAGTATTAATACAAACCAACACGTATCTGAAAATCCCGTAAAAGGCTGATCTAAGCAATAACAAAGTATTCCTAAGTAAATGCTCGACGCAAATAAACTAATGGTCATAAACGAAAGAACATCAACATCTGAAAGCACTTTTTTGCTGACCAAAAGATAAATCGAATATAAGATTCCGGATAAAACTGCAAAAAGAAAAGCCTTATCAAAATTCAAATCCATAAAAAAGCTAAAGCCAACCAAAGTGATCATTCCAAATAACGAAACTACGGTTCCAATCCAGAAATTTGTTGCGGGTTTTACCTTCAAGAAGAAAAAAGAACCAATTCCAACCCAAAGCGGAGATAAATTCGTCAACAACGAAGCCTGAGTCGCGCTTGAATCCTGAATGGCGATATTCCAAACAGCAACATCTGATGAGAATAAAATACCACAAAGCATTGCGAGAAGCAAGAATTTCGTCTTTGGCATTTTGAAGCTTTTTGTAATAAGCACATAAGGCAAAAGTAAAATCACCGCAAAAGTCATTCGATAAAAAGCAGAAATTAATCCAGGTGCTAATTTAAGTTTTATCAATATAGGAAATATCGAAATACAAAGTATTCCGCAGATTAAGGCTAGTCTAGGTTTGGTGATTTTCATTTTAATGCGTTAGGAACTTTAATCTTTTATAAAACAAAATTGCGTGAATCAAAGTTCACGCAATTTAAAGAATTTATAATAAACGGTAGATTGTTATTCCTCTTTTTGTGGTTCTTCAATTATTGGGAGAACCTTAGGAATATCTTCACCTTTTAAGTAAGTTGGTAAATTAAGTCCAGCCATATTAAATAAATCGTTCAATGGCGGAACTGTTTTCATCATTCCTGAAACAAAGTTCGCAGTTGATGAATTTCCATTTTCCCCTTGACCATTTCCAGAATCCCACACTGTAATTTTATCGATTTTGATGTTTTTAACAGCTTCGACCTGAGTTCTAACCAATTCGGGAAGTTTCTCTAAAAGCAATAATTGGAAAGCTTTGGTTGGATCTCCGCCAGCAGCGGCAACAACCTCTTTATAACCTTCGGCTTGTTTAGTTAATATTTCAAAAAGACCTTTTGCTTCTGCTTCCATTTTAGCAAAAATAGCATCTGCCTCACCTTTGGCATTTTCTCTTATTGTTTCTGCAGCAGCCTGCGCCTCAATAATTGCTCTTTGTTTTGCTATTTCAGCAGGAACCACGATGTTTGCAATTTGTGTAGAACGTTCTCTTTCAGAACGAGCCAATTCAGCTTTTTGTTCTGCGACATATGATTCTTCCAAAGCTCTTGCCTGTTGAACTTTCTCTGCAGTTATTGCAATACGCATTGATTCAGCTTCTTTTTCTCTACGTAGTGCCTCTGAATTTGCAATAGCGATCTTTGATTCATTTTCTCCTTGTATTGCGATAGCATTTGCTTCAGATGTTTTTACTCTTGTGTCTCTTTCGGCTTCTGCTTTTCCAATTGTTTCATCTTTAGAAGCAGTCGCAATACTGATTTCTCTGTCTTTTTGAGTAATGGCGATTTTTACATCTCTGTCTCTGTGGGTTTCAGCTATTTGAGTGTCTTTTTCTCTGTCAGCAAGAGCTTTACCGGTTTCTCCGATTTTTTCTTGTTGAGCCACACTTATTTTTGCTTCATTAATAGCTTTTGCTGCAGCTTCTTTTCCTAATGCCTCAATATAGCCGGATTCATCTTTAATATCGGTAACGTTTACGTTAATTAGTTTTAAACCAATTTTCTTTAATTCGCTGTCAACGTTTTTTGAAATATTATCTAGAAATTTATCACGGTCAGAATTGATTTCTTCAATAGTCATGGTTGCAATTACAAGACGCAATTGTCCGAATAAAATATCTTTTGCTAATTCCTGAATTTGTTCGGATGATAATCCTAAAAGTCTTTCAGCTGCAGTATTCATACTGTCAGATTCTGTAGAAATAGCGATTGTAAATCTACATGGGACATCAACTCTAATATTTTGTCTACTTAGGGCATTTGTTAAATTAGCTTCGATAGAAAGCGGCTTTAAGTCTAAAAAAGCATAATCCTGAATAACAGGCCAGATAAAAGCGCCACCTCCGTGTACACATTTTGCCGATGTACCACCGGTACGACCATAAATGACTAAAATTTTATCAGAAGGACAACGCTTATATCTTGATATTAGTGCCGAAATTGTTACAAATAAAACGATTGCAGCAACGGCAATCAAAATTATTGGATTCATGTTTATCATATTAAATTGTTTCTACTATTAAAATATTGTTGTTTTCTATTTTTACTACTTTAACAACTGTTCCTGAGGGGATTCTTTCATTTTCTGTCATAGCTTCTAATTCATGAAATGCACCGTTTACGCTAATCATGATTTTGCCTTTTCCTTTTTTGTTTTCGGGAATCGTTAAATAGACTTCGGCGGTTTTATGTAATGTATTTATAATTTTAAACGAATTGTCTTCGGCTAATTTTTGCACTTGTCTGATAATAAAGAAAAAAAGAATAATAAATAAAACTCCCATTGCTAGAGACAGAAGGATGAGTAATAGCTGGTTATTAATAATTTTATAAAAAGAAATTCCTGTCCAGCTAAATCCTAAAAGAAAATTTATTAAGTTTCTTAGAGAAAAAAGCTGAAAATCACTACTTCCGTTATTTAGATCTGTATCAAAATCCGATTCTATACCATCTGTTAAGTCTAAACCTGTAAATGTTATGATGGCTTGAATAATAAAAATTAAACTTGTGGGAATAGCTATATACCAAAAGGATTTAAGTAAGTAAGGTAAGTTTTCTAAAAGCTCCATAATCAACATTTTGCAGCGAATGTCTTACTTTTAAATGATGAAAGCTAATTTTTGTAAATATTTTCAGTATAATTTATGATTTAAAAAAGCGTTTTCCAATTAATAATAATCGATTCACGCTTTTTCAAATTGCTGAAAAATGCTAATGTTTAAGGCAAAATTATTGACTTTTAACTTGTGTTGATTGACATTAGCAATAAAAAATTAAGATTAATCTTCTACAAATATAGAATAGCCGTAATTGTAGAGTTGCAACAATCAAAAATGTGCCATTAGGCAATAAATATTGGTAGAAAACATGAATTTAAGATTATTAAGCGTGCTGTAGGTACGCAATAGTTATCGTTTTGTTGCGTACCTACGGCACGCTAAAATTATTACCATTTGTATTTTTCTACCAACATCTCGTGCCTAACGGCACAAAAAATGCACAAATTGCAAAAAAAATGTGCCATTAGGCACTAAATATTGGTAGAAAAATTAGGTTTCATATTTCGCAGCGTGCCGTAGGTACGCAACAAAACGTAATCATTGCGTACCTACGGCACGCTAAAATTATTACCATTTGTATTTTTCTACCAACATCTCGTGCCTAACGGCACAAAAAATGCACAAATTGCAAAAAAAATGTGCCATTAGGCACTAAATATTAGTAGAAAAAATTAGGTTTTATATTCCGCAGCGTGCCGTAGGTACGCAACAAAACGTAATCATTGCGTACCTACGGCACGCTAAAATTATTACCATTTGTATTTTTCTACCAACATCTCTTGCCTAACGGCACAAAAAATGCACAAATTGCAAAAAAAATGTGCCATTAGGCACTAAATATTGGAAGAAAAATTAGGTTTCATATTCCGCAGCGTGCTGTAGGTACGCAATAGTTATCGTTTGTTGCGTACCTACGGCACGCTAAAATTATTACCATTTGTATTTTTCTATCAACATCTCTTGCCTAACGGCACAAAAAATGCACAAATTGCAAAAAAAATGTGCCATTAGGCACTAAATATTGGTAGAAAAATTAGGTTTTATATTCTGCAGCGTGCCGTAGGTACGCAACAAAACGTAATCATTGCGTACCTACGGCACGCTAAAATTATTACCATTTGTATTTTTCTATCAATATCTCTTGCTTAAAGGCACAAAAAATGCACAAATTGCAAAAAAAATGTGCCATTAGGCACTAAATATTGGTAGAAAAAATTAGGTTTCATATTCCGCAGCGTGCCGTTAGGTACGCAACAAAACGATTCCTATTGCGTACCTAACGGCACGCTATATATTTCAATTCATGTTTTTTCTACCAATATTTAGTGCCTAACGGCACAAAAAATTAAAGATTCAATTTTTAATCTTTGATTGGTAATATCAGTAAAATTTAGGATTAAACTTGTTTTTGTGTGGTATTAGGCATTCATGATTTTCTTGCAGGCAATGTTAATTTCCCTGTCAGAAAAAGAACCAAGCAAGTTTGTCAACAATTTACTGATTCTAATAGAACTTACCATTTTGATACGGAGATATTGGTCGTCACCCATATCTGTTAAGAGAATTGTCTCGAAAATTTCAGACAAATTTTCCGGTTGCTCTCTAAAATCTTCCTCATACCAAAGGGCTAAAAGGAATTTTGCCATTGCACGCATTACATCTGGCTCTGATGTTTTTTCATTTTCTCTAGTCATAATCGAAAATATTAAACGCACGAAACCCTCGCTTTAGGTGTGACTAAATATTCAAAGAATAGATTTAGGACAGTTTCCTGTTCCATCACCATGGCGAGGGTTCGCTTATGTTAACTTTAATAAGTTTTTATTTAAAGTTTGAAATATTTAGTCGAGACGAATGTACAACTAAAAACTCAGTATGTAAGAAAAATACATTTGTTTTTATCCTACAAGGTTTTTTTCAACCTTGTAGGTATGATAATATATTTAAAACCTACAAGGTTGAAAAAAACCTTGCAGGAAAACGAATATAAAAATAAGTTTTAAGTTAGACTTTCATTTCTAATGGAACAATATTCAAAAGGCATTTTGCAGTAAGGTTTAGCTAAAAAAGACCAAATTATTTCATTTCAGCCATTCCCGCATTTCAGAAATTACTTCTTCATTTCTATGAAAATTTCCATTTTCAATTTCTATACGACTACTTTCAATTGCCGTTTTTTGTTCATATGATAATTCAAAAAGTTCTTGTTCTGATGAGTCCATAATATTTCTTTCTTTAAAATTAAAGATTTATTCTCAGATTGCATAAACGTATTTAAATAAAGAAAGTTATCTGCCAGATATTTTAGGCGGATAACTTTCTCTTAATTTATTATTTATCAAAATAATTAATTTATAGTTTCTCCATTTGGAGCATCAGTATCAGGATTTACGAATACTAATTTTCCTTCGGCGTTTGTTGTCATTAAGATCATACCTTGACTTTCAACTCCGCGTAAAGCTCTTGGTGCTAAATTTGCCAAAACTGTAACACGTTTTCCAATGATTTCTTCTGGCGAAAAGCTTTCGGCAATTCCTGAAACGATTGTGCGAACGTCAATTCCGGTATCAATTTTTAGCACCAGAAGTTTGTTTGCTTTTGGCATTTTTTCGGCTTCAATAATAGTTCCTACGCGTAAATCCATTTTAGCAAAATCCTCATATTGAATCAAATCTTTTTGAGGTTCTACTTGTTTGTTTTCAGCAAGATTTGCAGTTTTTGTAGCTTCCAATTTATCTATTTGTTTTTGTATTTCTTCGTCTTCAATTTTTGCGAATAATAATTCGGCTTCACCAATTTGGTGACCATCCGGAATCAATTCTGAATTTTCGGCAACATCATTCCATTTCAATTTGCCTTCGTTTTTCAATATTCTTGACAATTTTGCCGCAGTAAAAGGTAAAAATGGCTCAGCCAAAACGCTCAAAGCAGCAGCAATTTGCAAGGCAATATACATTTGAGTTTTTACTCTTTCAGGATTGTCTTTCATCACTTTCCAAGGCTCTTCATCGGCAAGATATTTATTTCCTAAACGCGCAACATTCATCAATTCGCCAAGAGCTTCACGGAATCTATAACGCTCAACCGAACTTGAAATCACGGCTGGATACGCTTTTAATTCTGCCAAAGTATTTTCGTCAACCTCAGATAATTCGTTAGGTGTCGGGATAAATCCGTCGTAATATTTATTGGTTAAAACCACAACACGATTAATAAAATTCCCGAAAATAGCAACCAATTCGTTGTTGTTTCTCGCCTGGAAATCTTTCCATGTAAAATCGTTATCCTTAGTTTCCGGTGCGTTTGATGTCAATGCATAACGTAAAACATCTTGTTTCTCCGGAAATTCTTCTAAATATTCATGCAGCCAAACTGCCCAGTTTTTCGAAGTCGAAAGTTTGTTTCCTTCCAAATTCAAAAATTCATTTGCAGGAACATTGTCCGGCAAAATATAGCTTCCTTCGGCTTTAAGCATCGCCGGGAAAATAATACAGTGAAAAACAATGTTGTCTTTCCCAATAAAATGAACCAGTTTCGTGTCTTCGTCTTTCCAGTATGGTTCCCAATCTTTTCCTTCGCGCAATGCCCATTCTTTCGTAGACGAAATATATCCGATAGGCGCATCAAACCAAACGTATAATTTTTTTCCTTCAGCACCTTCAACCGGAACATCAATTCCCCAATCAAGGTCACGCGTTACGGCGCGAGGTTCAAGTCCGCCATCAACCCACGATTTAACTTGTCCGTACACGTTTGGTTTCCAGTCGTTTTTATGTTCAACAAGAATCCATTCTGTTAAGAATTCAGTATAGCGGTCAAGAGGTAAAAACCAGTGTTTTGTAGATTTCAAGATTGGAGTTTCTCCTGTAATTGTCGATTTTGGATTAATCAAATCTGTCGCATTCAAAGTCGATCCGCAATTTTCGCATTGATCGCCATAAGCTCCTTCATTACCGCATCTTGGGCAAGTTCCTACTACAAAACGATCCGCCAGAAACTGATCTGCTTTTGCATCGTACAATTGCTCCGTTACTTCTTCAATAAAATCGCCATTATCATACAATTTTCTAAAAAATTCCTGAGCCGTATCATGATGAATTTTAGCCGAAGTTCGGGAATAATTATCAAACGAAATTCCGAAATCAGCAAATGATTTTCTAATAATTCCGTCATATTTATCAATAACTTCTTGTGGTGTAATTCCTTCTTTTTTAGCTTTCATCGAAATTGCAACGCCATGTTCATCGCTTCCGCAAATAAACGCAACGTCTTTTCCTTGCAAACGTAAATATCTCGAATAAATATCTGCAGGCACGTAAACCCCCGCCAAATGCCCAATATGTATAGGTCCGTTGGTGTAAGGCAAAGCCGCCGTAATAGTATATCTCTTTGGATTTTGTATCATAACTCAATTTTATTGAGTGCAAAAATAAGCAATAGAATTGAGATTTTGTTATTTCACGGAGATTCGCCAAGGTTTTCGCTGAGTTTTTTAATCTCGCAGGCGCAGAGAAGCAAAGTTTTTTAAGTTAATGCTACAGATTAAAGGATTAAAATGATTTTTAAATTAAAATCTGCTCAATCTGCGTGAAACAAAACCTTTCCGAATCTCCGCGTTTTTTCTTTGTGTATCTCTATGAAATAACCCCATAAAATAGAACCAGTTTAAACTAGCGTCTCAATTAAAATCTTCAAAATTTATTTCGCAATCTTTGCCCTGAAAAAAACAAAAACAAAGTTATGAGCAAGACAAAATTAATCATCAATAAAAACGGATCTATAAAAATCGAAGGCGACTTTGAAATCATGGATGCTGAAGGAACTGTATACGGACTTCAGGGAAGATCTGCATTAGGACTTTGCCGTTGTGGATTATCGAACAATAAACCTTTTTGCGATGGTGGACACCGCAATAATTTCGAACACGATTCAATTGCGTTTGATTTACCGCCAATGAAAACGAACTAATTTCTGGTTGGAATATAAAAAAAGCTGCATTTAATGCAGCTTTTTTTATAGATATAATTCTCCTTTCATGGTTATAATCGATGAACCGCCAACGAGAATATCTTCTTCGCGATGCATCACTTCAATCAGCGAAGGCTGTTTTAACTTGACACCTTGCAGGATTTTATATTCTTTGTCTGATTTAGTAAATTTCTTTTGAGTCAGAAATCCAATTAGAGGTCCGGCAGCCGTTCCAGTCGCGGGATCTTCATTTATTCCGATTATTGGATTGAAAAATCGCGTTTCGATTATATGTTCCTGATTTTCATCAGCAATAGTGAAACAATAAAACCCTTCAAACTTATATTCTTTTGAAATTTCTATTAAAAGCTGATTATCAGGAATGCAGTTATTGAGTATTTGACTGTTTTTTATAGGAACCATCGTATGTGCAACTTCTGTTTTAACAATTGTGGGAACAAAAGCATTTACGTCTAAATCTTCAATTTTTAAACCAAGCGCAACCGCAATTCTATATGTTGGAATTTCTTGTTTAATCACTGCCGATTTTTGATGCATTTGCACCACAGGATATTGTGTAACCGGATCAAAACTTACCGTTAATGGTATTGGCGAATTTTTCATGATCACAAAAGGCTCACTTTCATTTTGATCTTCAAAAATGGGCATTTTTTTGAGTAGCGCACCACAAACTGCGCCCAGTAAATTATGTCCTGCACCATCGATTTCAATTCCGGTTGGTGTAAACGAACGAACATTGAGCGCTTTTTGTTTTGTAGAATAATAAACAAAAGAAGTTTCAGAATAGCCAAATTCTTTAGAGATATTTTGATAAGTTGCCAAATCTAAAATTCCATCAGTAAAAACTACAGATAATGGATTTCCTCTGTAACTTTTATTCGAGAATACATCTAAAACATAATATTCTAATGCTTTTCTTTGTTCCATTATTTATCTTTTTTTGAATTAGTTTATTGACTCTAAAAACAAGTTAGTACTTTTTTTACGATCAAAGTTACAACTAATACTGTTAAATATTTGCTATGTATTGATTAGTAATATTTTAAATTTTAAAAAAGATTATCACATATTTAGCATTACTCTTAAATCCCCACAAAAATAAGATAAACAACAAAAGAGAAATCGCCATTAAGCGATCTTATCCCGAGTCAGTGCCTTTTGACAGGTTTGATAGCGCGGATTTGTTTATGACATGTTTATTTTTGTATAAATAAAATTGGTGGTGCTACCATTTTCTCAATACCACTTAAATCAAACTTTTTATTGATTTTCATAAAATTATGTTGATTTTTAATATTTGTTAATGTTTTTCCAAATAGCCAAAATTGATCTGGACCTTGATGACCATGAATTTTAAGTTGTTGATATTGTTTATCATCTTTTAAATAAAAAGCATTAGTTTCTCCATCTTCAATTAAACTGTTTGAAAATTCCTTTTCTTTTGGAAAAGATAAGTTATCTAAAGCGATTTGAATTCTTTCTCTTTCGTCGTCGTCTAAAATTGTAAAAGAAGTTTGTTCTTCAAGGCGATAAGTGTTAATATGATAAAGAGTATCAGATGAGTTGAATTTTAAATAATAAGATTCACGAATATTCCATTTAAAGAAAGTAAAATCGTATTTCTTTTTTGGAGATTGACAACCTGCCAATAATATTATTAGAAATACGGCATTTGAATATATTTTCATCATATGTTTGTTTTTGCTAATCTTCAAGAATTTCTTCCTTTTTTAACTTAGAAACTTCTATAATTTGTTCAGATAAGTTTACAAATGTAGTTAGTCCTCTTTTTTGGGTATCATAGTCTGGAGACCAAAAACTATAGCTTTGATTTTTTCCTTTTGAACCAAATTGTATTTGCCAAGTGCTACCATCTTTCTCATCTGCAAAGGCTTTGCCAATGTTTATTTTATTGAAAGAAGAAGCTACATCAGCAAATTTGTTAAAAATTTTGATATCAATTGTCATGAATTTTTCAATTTTACTATATTCCCATCGAGTAGTATATATTGCGGGTCTGGTTTGTACAAATACAAGTGCACTATCATTACTTGACATTCTTGCAATCTTAATTTTTACTTCATTAAATGGAATTCTTCTACTGTTTATATAAGAAAATTCAATTTCGTCTATTTTTTGAGGTATGTTTGAATCTCTTTTTTGGCAATTTAAAAAGATGAATGCTATAATAGTAATATAAAAATAGTTTTTAATCATAAGTGAAATAGATGTTAGTTCAAGCTAAAATACTCTTTTTAACTTCAAGATAATCTCACAAAATTATATTTCTTATAAAACGGAGATCGCGTTAGGGATAGCAGCGGAAAACCCACAGCCTGACGAGGGAAGTGCGAGGACTTGCAGTGATCCCGAAGCCTCGGGACGATCCGCGGCGATGGAAAACACCCGAAAAATTATTCTCATTCATATCATTATTTCTCCGAAATTTGCAAAACAAAGTAAAGAACCGAAAATCATGGCAAAAGGACCCGAAAAAAACACCAAAAACAAGGCTTTACATACCAAATTGCTAAATAAGAAAAAGGCGAAACTTCAGGAAGAAAAAAGAGAACGCGCATTGCGATTGAAAGCTTTAGTTGCAAAAATGAACGAAAAAAAGAATAGTGACGAATCTGATGTCATTTAATACCTATTGTATTTCTTTTCTGTTTTAATTTAATGGAAATTTGCAGTCACAATTACAAAACAAAAAATCAAGATGGAGGAATTTGGCAGAATATTAGTTTCTGAAACGGCAATGAACAGTGAAAATCTTCAGGATGTTATTCACTCAAATATATCGGTAATCAATTTAATGCGTGAGGAAGGTGTCGACGACGAATTTATTCACGAAGATGCCTTAATGAGTTATTATCTGGATTATTACTGGTCGCAATATGCCGAAGGAAATTTTGCTCAGTTTGTTCATAAATCGGGTTGGAATAAAGAATTAAATGAACTTATCGAAGAAGGTTTGGCTTTAATTGGCGCCGAGAAACATTTGGAGCTATTTCAACAACAAAGCAAAAAAGTCAAATTGATGAGCAGTGTAAAGCTGGCTAAATTTTTAAAAGGCAAATTAGAAGGCGTAAAGCCAATTCGTGATTCCTTAAACAATGATACTTTTTATGAATTAGAAGAAAATCTGATTACGCTAAATGCCAATTTCCTGAAAAATCACCCTGATTTCGAAGTACTTTCGGTCGATGATATGTTTGCAGCTTTAGAAGAATTTGTTGGGCATGAGATAAAGCGTGCTTAATTTTTGAAGGTTCAAAGGCTCAAAGGCTCAAAGACGCAAAGGTTTTGAGGTTTTTTATCGCAAAGTTTTATAATAAATTTAATGAATTGCTTTTAATGTTAAAGATTTCAGTAGCTGATATTTAACTTTGTAAAGTTTCTTGTAATTTCGCTTATACTGATTTTGGTATTCAATAAAAGTCAAAAAATGAGATATAAATACTGCCGAATATTGCTGTTTCTTTTTCTTCAGACAGGATTTTCTCAAAACAAAATAAATCTTTTTTCAGAAATCAATTATAACTCAATTCCTTCGGTTTCATTAACCGATTATAAATCGGTTCAGGAACGTGACAGTAATTTTCAAAACCCCAATATTGCATTAGGAATCGGAATTTCGGGCGGAGGTTCGCGTGCCCAGTTTTTTAGTATGGGCGTTCTTTTGGGTTTAGAAGAAATTAAGGAAAATAATAGCCAGCGCAATTTTTTAAACGAAATTGATTATTTCTCGACTGTTTCCGGAGGCTGTTATTCGGCAGGTTATTATTTAACAATCCTTAAAAACAAACTCTATCACGACAACTGCACTTTCAATGAGTTTTACTTTTCTAAAGCCGATGCTTATAAAGATTATGTCGATAAATCGGCGAATATTTTATCACTTTTAAGTAATAGCCGAAACGAAAAAGGAGATAAAATATCCATGACACAACGATTAGATTCAGAGGTTTTGCAATACGATATTATAAATCCTGAAAACCCGTATAAGTTTAAAACCCAAATGCTGCTGTCTGATTTTTTTGTTCCCAAAGAAAGCAAAAACGTTCCGTATTTACCCATGATGGTTGCCAATGGAACCGCGTATAATAACGGCGAACGCATTCCGTTTATGCCACATATTATTCGGGGATTAAATTTAAATGCTTCTTTAGCGCCCAATAAAGCTGCAATTTCATTAAACGAAAACCAGATAAACGACGGTTATAATTTTCCGCTTACGTATGCGATTACAGCAAGTTCTGCTTTTCCGGGTGTGCTTCCAAAAGTAAAATTCGGGGTTAAAAATCAGGATAAAATATTGTGTATTATTGATGGCGGCGCTTCCGATAATATGGGTTATAAAACCTTAATCGAATTACTTAATAACGATACTAAAGTCGACAATAAAAACAAAAAAGCACTTTTTATCGATTGTTTGGGACAAGGAAAAAAAGAACCTTATATCACTGATGAGAAGATACGGCTGATTACCTTGTTAGAAACAGCATCTTTATACACCGTTCAAACACGATATATAACTTTTGAGCGCGATGTCGAAAATTTAATGGATCGCTACAAAATACCAACTTCAAATTATCAGGTTATTGGTTTTACTACTTTGCGCGAATATTTATTGAAAATGAAGAAAGACTCCGCGTATGAAAATTTGGTTTTAGAATTAAAAAACACGGATAACGAATATGCTAATTGGCTAAAATTTGAGAACAGGTTTAAACAAGATCTGATAGATCAGTTTGGCGATCTTAGTTTTAGAAAAGACAAAGACGGCGAAATTATCCTGGCAACTTTAACCAGAGACAAATTTCACGAATTGACGGCTGCTGAAATTTTAATTCTATACGAATTTGCTTCTCATGTTGAAACCAAACTCAGAATAACGCCCGAAGAAAGAGAAATGTTGTTACTCGCCGGACGTTTTGCGTCGTATTTAAAAACGAATGAATTAAAAGAATTATTGGTAGAACACAAATAGTTTTTAGGAGCTATTTCCAGCTATACGCTTGTATCTTTTCCTGCCTAAAGAAGGCAGGAAAAGGATACCGCTTCTATCTGGGCTAGGGCTTTACGGTTACAAAGCGCTTTTCAATTATTCTAAATTCTTCCATTCTTCAATAGTCAATACATTTGCGTGACGTAAAAAAACCTTTGTAGTTAGAACACGATGAACTTCATCATCACGATCTGCACATCCGTTCGATAAAACAGTGACTTTATAATCTTTGTCGCTGGCTTCGGTTGTGGTCGATAATACAATTCCGCTCGTTGCCACGCCGGTAAGAACAAGATGTTTAATATCATTTGACCTTAAAATAATTTCCAGTTCGCTTCCTGTAAAAGCACTTACACGACGCTTTGTAACAACAATATCATTAAGCTGAGGTTCTAATGCAGGATGAACTTTTGAAAATTCATCAAGATTAATCTCAGTTATTCGCTCTTTTGTAGCAGCAAAAACTTTGTTATTAGCGCTAATTTCCGAACCTCCATTCTTGAAACCAAGTCTGGCGTAAATAATTGGAATGTTTTTACTTCGGGCAATTGCA
Source organism: Flavobacterium sp. N1736 (assembly GCF_025947065.1). Classification (NCBI taxonomy): domain Bacteria; kingdom Pseudomonadati; phylum Bacteroidota; class Flavobacteriia; order Flavobacteriales; family Flavobacteriaceae; genus Flavobacterium; species Flavobacterium sp. N1736. The sequence goes on along the minus strand of NZ_CP109994.1, from coordinate 3,712,700 downwards.
ATTGCGTTTGCAACATTTTCTATTATGGCTGGAGATTCCGGAAAAGTTGACAAAATTCCCAGTTGCATATCCATGACGAGTAAAGCAGTATTTTGACTCATATCTATTAAATTTGATTGTTAATAATATCTGTTTCTTCTGTTTGTATCGGGATTACTATTTTTTTGTTTTTCTTTCTTCTTTTATAAAAAAGATAAAAAGAAAAGGCAATAATAAGTGCTATAATGCCCTGAATAAGTAAGCTGTTTGGTGCGCCAATATATTTAGAAACCATTCCGATAAATAAACTTCCTATCGGAATCATGCCAAAAGCTGCCATTGCAAAAAAGCTAATTACCCGACCTCTCATGGCTTCATCTGCTTCTAATTGTAAAATTGTATTGCAAATAGGAATTAGAGACATAGTTCCAAATCCGCAGATAATAGCAATTGCCATCGCTATTGGAAAAATATTGAGATGCGAAAAAATCATTAAACTAACACCTAAAATAAGCGTATTTATAAACAGTATTTTCTGCAGGTTCGCACTTGATTTTAAAGAGGCTAAAAAAATGGCCGCCGTCACCGCACCTAAACCAATAAAACTATTGATATAACCAAAAGTAGCTGCGTTTCCTTTAAAAATTATTTTGGCATAAACAGGCAACAGTGTATTGTACGGAACAACAAGTAAACACAAAAGCGATAACATTAAGATGATAATGCTAATTTTCGGCGTGTTTTTAAGATACATTATGCCTTCTTTTAAATCGGTTGTAATTTTCTTTTTTGTTAAAGTTGGTTTGTAAGGCGGCAATTTCATTAGCATTAATGAAATAATAACCGCTACAAAACTGATTGCATTTAGTAAAAAACAATTTCCTGCTCCAAACTGTGTCAATACAATTCCGGATAGCGACGGACCAATCAAACGCGCCAGGTTATTTAATGTTGAATTTAACGCAATAGCATTTGGGAGATCTTCTTTTTTCTTTATAATGTCGTGAACCAAAGGCTGTCTCGCCGGAATATCAAAAGCATTTACAATTCCCAGTAAAACACTTAATGACAATATTTGCCAGATAGCATAATGTTCTGTAAAAACCAAAACCGTAAGCAATATAGCTTGCACGGCAGATATGATTTGGGTAATCATTAAAACCTTATACCGATTGTATCTGTCTGCAACAACGCCGCCAAGAAGTGAAAATAAAAAAGAAGGAAATTGCTCGGCAAAAACGGTTAATCCCAACATAAAAGTAGACTGTGTCATGCTGTAAACCATCCAGACAACGGCGGTTCGCTGCATCCACATTCCGATTCTTGAAACCAATTGTCCTCCAAAAAACAAAGCGTAATTTCGACTTTGAAATGCTTTGAAGGTTCTGATGTTTAAAATCTTCATTGATATTTTTGATTTTAATTGATTGGAACAATTTTGTTTAAAACTGGAATTACTTTTTCTAATAATGCCTTTTCTTCATTTGTTAATGTCTCATCAATAGCGTCTGAAAGCCATTTATCGCGATCAAATCGTGTTTGTTCAACCGCTTTTTTTCCATATTCAGTCAATGAAATATAGACTTTTCGACCATCTTTTGTTGAAGGAGTTCGGGTAATGATTTCCAGTTCTTCAAGTTTTTTAATGATTTGTGACATCGATTGTGTTTTAACCCGTGTCAAATTTGCAAGCTCAGAAGGAAGTAAAGCAGTATTTCGAATCAAATGCCCGATAGTTTCCATTTCAGTGAGCGAAAGTGAATTAACAGAATACATTTGTTTGCGTAAACTTTTGTGAAGAAGCGATATTGTAGTACGCAATGATGAAGCTAAATCTTTTGTTTCCATATTTATAAAGTTAAACTTGTTAGGTAACCTTACAAAATTAAAACAAAATTGATTAGCTTAATTTGTGTTTTTGATTTTTATGAAAAGTTTCACAAAATCAGCATAATGAAATGTTTATTTGGGTACAACTTGTTCGATTAGTTCAAGTCTTTTTACAATTGAGTTTTTACTTAAAATAGTTCCCGGAGATAATACGGCGTTCGCGCCAATTCTGGAGTTATCGCCAATCAGCGATCCAAATTTATCGGAGTTTGTTTCAATAATTTCTGAGTTATAAAGTACAGAAATTTTCTTGACAGCTCTTTCGTTATAATGATTTGCTGCAATTGAACCTGCTTCAAAATTGATGTTTCGTCCCACAATACTATTTCCAATGTAGTTAAAATGAGCAATCGCAGTATCAGAGTAAATAATACTGCTTTTAATTTCGCAGCCCGGACCAATTTTCACAGAGTCGGCTAAATAAGCGCCTTCTCTAAAATAAGCATTTGCTCCAATATAGCAGTTTTTACCAATAATTGCAGGCGATTTTATAGTAACATTGTTTTCAATAATCGCCGTTTTATGAATGGCAGTATTGTTTTCAATTACAAAATCGTCATCAAGATTCAGAATCATTTTTTCGATTATCGTCTTGAGATTAGTTGTAATTTCCCAAGGCTGCAACGAAGAAAAGTCTTTGAAATTTATGGAAAAATCTTCAATAAAATGGTCAATATGTATCATGGTAAATTTTAATTGCAATTTAATTAATTCTTTTTGTTTTGAAGATGTTAAAATAGTTTCACAGAGAGACACAAAAATTTCCAGAGATTCACGAAGTACTATTTTTGATAAAAAACTTTGCGAATCTTTGCAAAACCTTCGCGCATCTTTGTGGAATAACCTTTAAAAATAGATTTTCCTCTTAAACTTTGTCTTATTCTTAGCAAACATTTCCTTAAATTTGCTTCCTTTATATAAAAATACTAGTTATAAAAACCAAGCTATGTTACAAATCGCATTTATTAGAGAGAATCAGGAGAAAGTAATCAAGGCTTTAGCAAAACGAAATATCGATGCTAAAAGCGTTGTTGAAGAAGTGGTGCAATTAGACGAAAACCGTCGCGCAACACAAGTAGAATTAGACAATACTTTATCTGAATCTAATAAATTATCCAAAGATATAGGCGAACTAATGAAAGCGGGAGAGAAATCTAAAGCTGCAATCTTAAAAGAAAAAACCGTATCGTTAAAAGAAAAAAGTAAAGAATTAGGCGAAAAAGCAGAAGCTTTGGCAACCGAATTAACCAATAAATTATATACGTTACCAAATCTTCCGGCAGATATTGTTCCTGAAGGAAAAACTCCGGATGACAATTTGAATGTTTTTCAGGAAGGTGATATTCCGGTTTTGCACGAAGGCGCACAGCCACACTGGGAATTGGTGAAAAAATATGATATCATCGATTTTGAATTGGGTGTAAAAATTACCGGTGCCGGATTCCCTGTTTACAAAGGAAAAGGAGCTCGTTTGCAACGTGCTTTGATCAATTACTTTTTAGATAAAAATACGGCTGCAGGATATAATGAAGTTCAGGTGCCGCATTTGGTAAACGAAGCTTCAGGTTATGGAACTGGACAATTGCCGGATAAAGAAGGACAAATGTATCACTCAACAATTGATGATTTATATTTGATTCCAACTGCTGAGGTTCCGGTTACGAATTTATTTCGCGATGTTATTTTAAACGAAAGCGAATTACCGGTTTTACATACGGCTTATACGCCATGTTTCCGTCGTGAAGCAGGTTCTTACGGAGCTCACGTTCGTGGATTAAACCGTTTGCACCAATTTGATAAAGTTGAAATTGTACGTATCGAACATCCTGAAAAGTCTTATGAAGCACTTGACGGAATGGTGGAGCACGTAAAAGATATATTGAAAGAATTAAAATTGCCTTACCGCGTTTTACGTTTATGTGGCGGCGATATGGGTTTCACATCGGCTTTAACGTATGATTTTGAAGTTTTCTCTACAGCGCAGGATCGTTGGTTAGAGATTAGTTCAGTTTCTAACTTTGAGACATTTCAGGCAAATCGTTTGAAATTGCGTTTTAAAGATAAAGACGGAAAAAACCAATTGGCACACACACTTAACGGAAGTTCATTGGCATTGCCAAGAGTTTTGGCCGGAATTTTAGAAAATTACCAAACACCGGAAGGAATTGTAATTCCGGAAGTTTTACGTCCGTACTGCGGATTTGATATTATAGATTAATTTAGTTTAGAGTCGCAGTCTCAGTTTTCAGTTCAAACTGCGACTGAAAACTGCGACCGAGACTGTAAACTATTTACCGAGAACTGCGACTAAAAAAACTGAAATATGAAAAACATCTTTATCTATATCGTTTTGTTGTGGTCTACTTTTGCATTAGCACAAAATGAGCAATTGGCTCAATATTACTTCGATAAAGGCGATTTTGAAAAAGCCAAAATAGCTTACGAACAGCTTTTGAACAGTTCGCCATCAAATACCCAATATTTTTTAAGAACTGTCGAATCGTATCAGCAAATGCAGCAATTTGACGTGGCGCAAAAATTGATTCAGGAGCGATATAACCGCTATAAACAAGGTGTTTTTTTAGTTGAATTGGGTTATAATTTTCAGCTTCAGAAAAATGATTCGAAAGCCAAAAGTTATTACGATCAGGCTATCGAAAAAATCAAAACAAATCCAAATGATGTTTACGGAATTGGAAGTTCATTCGAGAAAAAAGTATTGCTCGAATATGCTTTAAAAGCGTATCAGACCGCAATGCAGATTCAGCCGAATTATAACTTCAATTTCCAAATAGGAATGTTGTACGGTCAGTTAGGAAAAACCGATCAGATGATTGATCTTTTATTGACAGAATCTTTTCAAAATCCGCAAAATGCAAATCTGATTCAAACGCAATTATCCCGCTTTATGCAAGGCGAAACAGATAATACGGCTTTTAAAGATGCGATGCGAAAAGCATTAATCCTGAGAACACAAAAAGATCAGGATGTTTTTTGGAATCATTATTTAAGTTGGTTTTATGTGCAGCAAAAAGAATTTGGAAAAGCTTTTATTCAGGAAAAAGCCATTTATAAGCGTGAACCTGAGTCGTTAATGAGCATCGTTAATTTAAGTCAGTTTGCGATGAATGAAGATGACGATGAAACAGCAACCGAAATATTGAATTTTATTCTGCAGAATACCAAAGATTTAGATTTACTGGTTCAGACGAATGCCAATTTAATGCAAATTAAAATTGATAATGCTCAGGAAAAAGATTATCCAATAATTAATACAGAATTGCAACAATTGCTTGCAACCTATGATATAACTCCTTTTACCTTATCTTTGCAAATAATTCAGGCGCATTTCCTGGCTTTTAATTTAAGAAAACCGGAAGAAGGGAAATTAATTTTAAAAAGAGCATTAGATCTCAATTTAAATGAATATCAAAGAGCAGATGCCAAAATGGAGCTGGCTGATATTTTGCTTTTAGAAGAAAAATTCAATCAGGCGTTGATTTATTATTCACAAATTCAATTGGATTTAAAGAATGATGTCATGTCGCACGAAGCAAGTTTGAAGGCGGCAAAAACAAGTTATTTTAAAACGGATTTTGAATGGGCTTTAAAGCAATTTAAGGAGTTAAAATCAGCGAATACGCAATTGATTGCCAATGATGCTTTAGAATATTTTTTATTGATAAATGATAATACGGTTGCCGATTCGACACAAACGGCTTTGAAGCAATTTGCAAAAGGCGATTTTTTAATTTATCAGAATAAAAAACAAGAAGCAATTACACAGTTTCAGAGCATTCTGAAATCGTTTAAAGGACAGGAAATAGAAGCTGTTACAATGTTGCGTTTAGGTAAAATCTATGAAAGTCTCAAAGATTACAATTCGGCTTTAAGCCAATACCAGCAAATCATTGACAACCATAGCGACGGAATTTATGTAGACGAAGCGCTGTTTTTTTCGGCAGAAATTTACAACGATGAATTGCATGATACAGAAAAAGCAAAAGCTTTATATGAAAAGGTAATTTTTAACCATCAGGATAGTATTTATTTTGTTGATGCGAGAAAAAAATACCGGGAGTTGAGAGGAGACAAGAATTTATAATTTGGTTGAACCGTTTATTCGGTTAAACGTTTAACCGAATATAACGATTAAACAAAAAAGCATGATTATTTACAACGTTACCACTAATATACACGAAAGCGTTCACGACCAATGGTTAAAATGGATGCAGGAAAAACACATACCGGAAATTCTGGCTACAAACAAGTTTTCTTCGGCAAGAATTGTAAAAGTTTTGATTGAGGAAGAAATGGGAGGAATTACCTATTCTGTTCAATATGTGACTGACAGCAAAGAAACTTTGGAAAAATATTATATCGAAGACGAACCACAATTTCACAGAGAAGCTTTAGGTTTATTTGCCGATAAAATGCTTTCTTTCAGAACAGAGTTGGAAGTTATTTCGGAACATTAAAAGAGATCTTTAGATTATTAGACTTCTTCGATTTTTAGACTAACTGAAAATCTGGCAATCTAAGAAGTCTAAAAGTCTAAGAATCTAAAAAACAAAATGGAAAAAGTAAAAGCCAAAAAACATTTAGGACAACATTTCCTGAAAGACGAAAGTATTGCAAAAGCTATTGCCGATACTTTGAGCTTAAAAGGATACGATGAGGTTTTAGAAATAGGACCGGGGATGGGTGTGTTGACTAAGTATTTGCTTGACAAACCAATAAATACACACGTTATCGAGATTGATACAGAATCTGTGGTGTATTTGGGTGAAAATTATCCGAAATTAAAAGATCAGATTATCTCTCAGGATTTTTTGAAATACAATATCAATGAGGTTTACAAAGACAAACAATTTGCTATAATTGGAAACTTTCCATACAATATTTCGACTCAGATCGTTTTTAGGACTTTAGAGTTAAGAGACCAGATTCCTGAGTTTTCCGGAATGTTTCAAAAAGAAGTAGCAGAACGTATTTGCGAGAAAAAAGGATCTAAAGCTTACGGAATCTTATCCGTTTTAGCGCAGGCTTTCTATATTACCGAGTATTTGTTTACTGTTGACGAAAATGTTTTTATTCCTCCGCCCAAGGTCAAGTCGGGTGTGATGAAAATGACCCGAAAGGAAGATTACAGTCTTCCGTGTGGTGAAAAGTTGTTTTTTACGGTTGTGAAAACTGCTTTTCAGCAAAGACGAAAAACATTACGTAACAGTTTGAAAACATTAAATTTAACTGATAATTTGCGATTAGACACTATCTTTGATAAACGTCCCGAGCAACTTAGTGTAGAAGAATTTATTGAACTGACTCAAAAAATAGAAGCCGATGGAGTTCAAAGTTAGCAAAGAATTAATACAGCAATTAGAAGAGCACATTGTTAAGAAAAACGACAAGGAACTTGAAATTTTACTTAACGATCTGCACCACGCCGATATTGCCGAAATCCTGGATGAACTGGATTTCGACGAAGCAACTTATATTTTTAAGGTTTTAGATAGTGATAAAACCGCTGAGATTCTTCTGGAACTGGAAGATGATTTGCGTGAAAACATTTTAAGCCGACTTTCGCCTAAGGAAATTGCAGAGGAGCTTGATGAGCTTGAAACCAATGATGCGGCAGATATTATTGCCGAACTTTCGCAGGAAATTAAAGCTGAGGTAATCTCAGAAATGCTGGATGTTGAACACGCAAAAGACATTGTCGATTTGTTGCGTTACGACGAAAATTCTGCCGGTGGTTTAATGGGAAAAGAGTTAGTAAAAGTCAATGAAAATTGGAATGTACTAACTTGTGTGAAAGAAATGCGCATTCAGGCCGAAAATGTGTCGAGAGTGCATTCTATTTATGTTGTTGATGATGAAAACCGCTTAAAAGGAAGATTATCACTTAAAGATTTACTGACAACATCAACCAAAACTCAAATTGGTGATATTTATATTCGAAAATTAAACTTCGTAAACGTCGATACCGAAGATGTTGAGGTTGCACGTATCATGCAAAAATACGATTTGGAAGCTATTCCGGTTGTAGACGAGCTTGGTCGTTTGGTGGGAAGAATTACGATTGATGATATCGTAGACGTAATTAAAGACGAAGCAGATAAGGATTACCAATTAGCGGCGGGTATTACACAAGACGTTGAATCGAATGACAGCGTTTTAGAATTAACCAAAGCACGTTTGCCCTGGCTTTTAATTGGAATGGTAATCGAAATTGTGGCTTCTTTTGTTTTAAAAGGAAATGAAGCGACCTTTCAAAAATATTCAACCTTAATTATTTTTGTTCCTTTACTTTCGGCAACAGCCGGAAATATTGGTGTTCAGGCTTCGGCAATTGTTGTTCAGGGTTTGGCAAACGGAACTTTAAAAGAATTTAGCCGGGGATATTTCAGTAAAGAGATTAGCGTTTCGATGATTTCCGGAAGTATAATTTCATTGCTTTTGCTGGGATATCATTCCTTAATGTATCAACAATATTTGGTGGGAGTGGCGATTTCGATTTCGATGATCGTAGTGATTCTTTTTGCTGCAACTTTAGGAACTTTAGTACCGCTTTTTCTTCATAAAAATAAAATCGATCCCGCTATTGCAACAGGTCCGTTTATTACAACAACCAATGACGTTTTTGGAATTATGCTCTATTTTGGAGTAGCCAAATTGATTCTTGGATTTTAAAATTGTTTAACTGTTTAATGGTAATTCATTTGACCGATTCAACAATAAACAGTTAACCGATTAACCCATATTGCTATTAACCAACCAAATAATAAACCAATCAGAATGAAAGTACACATAATAGGAGGAGGAAACCTTGGCGTTTCTATTGCCTTGGGAATTGCAAAATTTTCTAAAAACAATCAGGTTACAGTAACGAGAAGAAATATAGCCAGTATTCAATATCTTTCAGAATACGGAATCACGGTTTCTTCAGATAACAAACATAATATTCAGGAAGCCGATGTCGTGGTTTTAACCATAAAGCCGTATCAGGTTGATACTGTTTTAGCAGAAATTTTACCGGTAATTGCAGGTAAAACAATTGCCTCTGCTGTAAGCGGATTATCTCTTGATATGCTTCAATCTAAAACAAATAATGCAATTCCGGTAATCAGGATTATGCCTAATATTGCGGCACAATTTGGCGAATCGGCAACTTGTATTTCTTTCCCTGAAAAGGACAGAGAAAAAGCCTTGCCAATTGTCGATTTGTTTCAGGATTTAGGAACAGCTCCGGTTATCGACGAAAAATTAATGGATGCAGCTACAGTTCTAGGCGCATGCGGAACTGCTTATGCCTTGAGATATATTCGTGCTTCGATGCAGGCCGGAATCGAAATTGGTTTTGATTCGAATACCGCTTTGGCAATTGCAGCGCAAACCGTAAAAGGAGCCGCAAAAATGTTGTTAGAGGAAAAAGTACATCCGGAACAATTAATCGATCGTGTAACAACGCCACAAGGCTGTACAATTGTAGGTTTGAATGAAATGGAACATAATGGTTTCAGTTCGTCTTTGATAAAAGGAATTAAGACTTCTTTAAAACAGATTAAAGGGTAGGATTTAAAAAGAAATTCCAATCCCGAAGCCTCGGGATAAAATTCCAAATCCCAATTTAATTGGGGTTTGGAATTTTTTGTTTTTTATTAGACAAATATCGCGAAATTGGGATTTGAATCTATTTCCTTTTAACCAACTGAATATACTTCAAACCACATTCAGAAATCTTAGTATAAGAATTCATTGAGTTTCCATAATTCTGAATGATAAGCGTATCTTTTACATAACCTGCATCAATTCCAACGGGAATCTCCGGTTCTAGAGTTTCAGTTTTTGAATCCGTTATAGAATCGTTTTCTTCTTCGTTGCTAATATCGCCTTCATACTCGTCCCATTTGATCCCTTCTAAAACCAAATATTTTTCTCCGGATTCATTTTTAAAAACAGCTTTGCCTTTTAATTTGCGTAGATTCGTTTTTAAAAAATAGGCATAACCGTCTTTGGTTTTTGTTATTTCAAGAGAAATATCGCATTCATTAGTTTTATAAACGCCTTCAAGCGATTCGTCTGTTTTGGCTATTTGAGTAGAAATTATGGTATCATTGCTGTTTTTTTCTATAACAGATTCTGCTTTTTTATCATTACAAGCAGAAATTATTATTGTAGAAAATAGTATAACCGTAAGTTTGTTTGGTAAAGTCATGATGTTTTTGGCTTTTTATTCTTCAAAACATATTTTAAATAAACAAATCCGAAAATTCCTGAAAGCAATGAAGCAATCAAAATTGCGATTTTAGAGAAAACGATAGTTTCCGGATCTTTAAAAGCGAGTATCGTAATAAATATTGACATTGTAAAGCCAATTCCGCCCAGCATTCCCGCGCCTAAAACATGAGTCCATTTTAAGCTTTTTGGTAATACACAATAACCGGCACTTACACCAATAAAAGAGAAAAGTAAAATTCCTAATGGTTTACCGATAACAAGTCCTAAAATAATTCCGAAAGTATTGGGGTGATTTAATCCCTGATGCCAGTCAGATTCAATGGCAATGCAGGTATTCGCGATAGCAAACAAAGGCAATATAACAAAGGCAACAGGTTTATGTAAAAAATGTTCTATTTTATGTGAAAGTGATTTTTCGCCGCCATCTCCAAACGGAATCACAAATGCGAGTATAACACCGGTTATTGTTGCGTGAACACCTGAATTGAGCATAAAATACCACATGGCAACGCCACCAATTAGATACGGAATCAGGTTATGAATTTTCATTCTGTTTAAAATAAATAACACGACCCAAATTCCCAAAGCAATGGCAAGATTTGTAAAAGCAATCGAAGTGGTATAAAAAATAGCGATTACAATAATAGCACCCAAATCGTCGATTACTGCAAGTGCCGTTAAAAATACTTTTAATGATGGCGGGACTTTATTGCCTAATAGCGATAATATACCAATTGCAAAAGCAATGTCGGTAGCCATTGGAATTCCGGCTCCATTTTGAGTATTTGTTCCATAATTTAGAGCTAAAAATATCGCCGCAGGAACTAACATGCCGCCAAAAGCAGCCATAATTGGAAGCGAGGCATTTTTTATACTTGATAATTCACCATGATAAATTTCACGTTCTAATTCTAAGCCAATCAGTAAAAAGAAAATCGTCATTAAACCATCATTGATCCAATGTGTGATCGAATGTCCGCCTAAATCGATTTCCCACAAAGCAATATATTCGGTCTGAAACGACGAGTTTGCAAGGCAAAGCGAAATAATGGTAACAAAAAGCAATAAGAGTCCTCCTGATTTTTCGTTTTCAAAAAAGGTTTTAAAAGTTTTGGTTAATTTCATTTGAAAGAAGTTATGCCGATTTGAAGAGAAATATCAATTGGATTTCCGAACGACGTTATTTTCAAAGTTAAAAAAAATATGTGCAATAAAAAATTTCAGCAAAAGTTATAGTTTCATAAGTTTGTTTTTATCGCAAACCTGAAACCTGAAACTTGAAACTTGAAACTTGAAATTTTACAGGAGTACCAATAAATAATAAGCTGTATTTTTGTTTCATAATAAATGAATACTATGAGCATTAAAATTCTACATATCGATAGCAATCATCCCATACTTTGGGGACAATTGGAAGAAGCGGGTTTCGAGAATCACGCCGACTTTAAATCTTCGAAAGAAGAAATTGAAGAAAAAATTCAGGATTATAACGGAATCGTAATTCGAAGCCGTTTTAAAATCGATAAAACATTTTTAGACAAAGCCACCAATTTACAGTTTATCGCCAGAGTTGGCGCGGGTTTAGAAAGTATCGATTGCGATTATGCCGAGACTAAAAACATACACTTAATTGCTGCTCCGGAAGGTAATCGCAACGCTGTTGCAGAACATTCACTTGGCGTAATTTTGTCGCTTTTTAATAATCTGAATCAGGCTGACGCCGAAATAAAAGCGGGACACTGGAACCGTGAAAGCAATCGCGGTCATGAACTTGACGGTAAAAGCGTTGGTATTATTGGTTATGGAAATATGGGTAAAGCTTTCGCCAAAAAACTTCATGGTTTTGAAGTGGATGTTTTATGTTACGATATTTTGGATAATGTTGGCGATGAAAATGCCAGACAAGTTTCGTTGCGGGAATTACAACAAAAAACGGATGTTTTAAGTTTACATCTTCCTTGGACGCCTGAAACGGATAAAATGGTCAACGCTGATTTTATAAACGCATTTGCAAAGCCATTTTGGATCATAAATACTTCACGAGGTAAAAATATCGTGACGGCAGATTTAGTTAGCGCCATGAAAGAAAAAAAGGTTTTAGGCGCAGGCTTGGATGTATTGGAGTATGAAAAATTATCTTTTGAAACTCTTTTTCAGGATAAAAATACGCCCGAAGCTTTTCAATATTTATTACAAGCAAAAAATGTTTTGCTCACACCTCATATTGCAGGCTGGACATTTGAAAGTCATGAAAGACTCGCACAGGTTATTGTAAACAAGATTAAAAAAGTGTATGCTAAATAATTTAAGAATTTTACTATTTTAATAAAATTTGCAAAGTTTATCTCCATTCAATGTTGTCTTAAAATAACAGGCTTTTTCTTTAAAAGTAACTTTTTGAATTAGTTTTTAAGATAATTTTTTGTTAATATTGTTTCGAAATTTTAACAAATTTTTTGAAAAGGAGAAGCCGAAAATCCAAAAGAGTAGGTATAAACTAACTAATTTTATTAATTATGATTGAATGGTACAAAAAAGTGGTTTTTGAAAACTATGCAAACTTCAACGGTCGTGCCAGAAGAAGTGAGTATTGGTATTTTACCCTTATGCAATTTTTAATTTTGATATCTTTTTTTATTCTTGGAGCAGGAATAGGTTCCATTTTTGACAATGCTTTAGGAGGACTTTTTGTTGGATATCTTGTTTTTGCACTTTATTCATTGGCTACTTTTCTGCCAACCCTTGCGGTTGTAGTAAGACGTTTACATGACGTTGGAAAAAGCGGATGGTTTTATTTCATCGCGTTAATTCCCTTTATTGGAGGAATATGGCTGTTAGTTGTAATATGTACAGAAGGTGATTCAGGTTCTAACGACTACGGTTCAGATCCTAAAAGCAATATTGAAGAAATTAATGAAATCGGTAACGTTGAATTACAATAATAATAACTAAATATAAATAATAAAAGAATGGAAAATTTACAAGAAACGTCTAATAATTTTAATGAGCCAATCCCAGTATTTAAAGTGGATCCAATTATGGTTTTACTTTTCGGATTTTTAACTTGCGGATTGTATTTAATTTATTGGAATATTAAAGTTGCAGAAGTTTTCAATGCTGTAGCAAAGAAAGAAGTTATTTCGCAGCCTATTGCAATTTTTGCCGGATGCTGTATGCCGGTAAATATTTATTTTTATTATTTAGCAGGAAAAGAAGCATTGCCTAAAGTTTATGAGCAAACAGGTGAGCTTCAAAAAGATCAGTCTACTTTATTAATTGTTCTGGGATTCTTTTTTCCTATTGCAGCAGCAATGATCGTACAAGGTGATATCAACAGATTATACAAATAATAACAGAATAAAACGTAAAATTTACGGAATTATCGGTGCAGCAATTACACTGATAGTTCCGTTTTTTTTAATGCTCAATAATCACAATGATCATTTAGAGTCAGATCAGTCTTTTTGCCCTTTTAAAATGATGACCGGATTTCCTTGTCCGGGTTGTGGTATTACAAAATCATTGGTGTATTTTTATCAGGGAGATTTATACAAATCAATAAGTTACCATGTTTTAGGACCTTTTGTAATCGCTTTTTGCTGGGTAACGATTATTGTGTTAATCGCAGAAATTATTACCAAAAAAGAATATTTCACAAGTCTTTTATACAATAAAAAACTAGCTTACAGATTGGCTTATTTCTTAGCCATTTATCATTTTATACGATTGGTACTTTTTGTAAAAAACAATTCGTTTGATGATATATTGCATCAGTCGATTTGGTTCTAAAAACAGAATAAATTCTATTTTCGTTATTGTAAAAAGATTCCTTTACATATAAAGACATCAGTTTATTTCAGATTATAATTTAATTAAAAATACTATGGAAAATACAAAAACAGAAGCATGGAATAATCCGCCAAGACAGGAAAATAAAAAAGTTATCGCTGCGCTTTTTGCCATTTTTTTAGGATCGCTGGGAATTCATAAATTTTATTTAGGATACACAAGAGAAGGAATTATCCAATTTCTTTTAGGATTATGCGGAATTGGAGGTCTTATTGGTATTATTGAAGGAATTCTCTATTTAACAAAAACAGACGAAGAGTTTTATCAAACCTATCAGATTGGTCAAAAAGGCTGGTTCTAAATATAAGAACAGTTTTCTTTAAGAGTTTTAATAGTCTATTTCTATGGTTCAATTAGTGTCTCTTTTTTATATATTAATAACTTATAGGGGATAATTTTAAGCTGCTCACGAGTTAATATTGCATGTCTTTACAAACGAAATTCAATTGTTCTTTTTTATAAACGGATAAGGATGTATTTCGAATCCAAAATGATTTGGTAAATTGATTGGAAAGAATGAAAGAATCTAGTTTTGAGAGAAAAAAAATTGTAGTTAAAAAAAATCCCATTCATTGATTTGAATGGGATTTTATATTTCTATCGGGAAGTAAACTCTTAATCTTCTTTTTCAGATAATTTACGTTCTAATTCTATTTGAAACTCTTCGATAACAGGTTTCATGGTGCTTTCCGGAATATCGGCGATTCTGATGTACATTAAACCGTCTACAGCGTTATTAAACAAAGGATCGACGTTGAAAGCTACAACACGTGCATTTTGTTTGATGTATTTTTTAATTAAAACAGGCAAACGTAAATTTCCGGGTTCTAATTCATCAATGATTTTATCAAATTTATTAAGGTCTGATTCGGCTTCATCAAAAATAAAGTCCTTATCAGCGTCTTTCAGTTTAACTTTATACGCTTTTTTCGGGTGAATATATTGCGCAATGTATGGATCGTAATAATTCGATTTCATGAACTCGATCATCAGTGATTTAGAGAAATCAGAGAATTGATTACTGATACTAACGCCGCCTAATAAATATTTATGTTCAGGATAACGTAACGTTGTATGTATAATTCCTTTCCACAATAAGAATAAAGGCATTGGTTTTTGCTGATATTCCTTAACAATAAAAGCACGCCCCATTTCGATCGATTTATGCATCATATCGTGCAATTCAGGCTCAAATCTAAAAAGATCATTCAGATAAAAACCTTCAAGCCCGTATTTTGGATAAATTTCAGATCCTAATCCCATGCGGTAAGCGCCTGCAATTCTTTTAGTTTCATCATCCCACAAAAACATATGGTGATAATATTGGTCAAATTTGTCTAAATCGATAGATTCATTGGTTCCTTCACCCACTTCACGGAAAGTAATTTCACGCAAACGTCCAATTTCATGCAGAATATTCGGGATAGATTTTGCGGTTGCAAAAAACACTTCGTAGTTTTTGCTTTGTAATAATCGACAATCGCTTCCTCTTAACGCATTTACCTCGTCAATCATTTTTGGTTCACTTGCCGGCGTAACAATTTTTTTAGGCGCTTTTGGTATTTTTAAACTTGCTGTATCCAGTAATTTACTGTCCTTTTCAAAAGGATTGGCAAGCATATAAGTTTTCTTTCTTAAAAATTCTGAATACTCTTCAAAAGATTCAATTTCGTTTTGTTCGTTTACAGAAATCGGTTTACCAATACGAACTTTGATAACACGATCTTTCTGTGTCAACAATTCTGATGGTAATTTTGCAGTACGCAAAGTATCATCAATTTTAGAAAGCCAATAGAATAATCTACTGTTTTTGGCATGAAAATAAATGGGTACAACCGGAACTTTTGCTTTTCTAATCAATTTTAAAGCACCTTCTTCCCACGGTTTATCAACGACTAATTTTCCGTCTTTATAAGTTGAAACTTCCCCGGCAGGGAAAATCCCCAACGGTTTTCCGTCACTTAAATGGCGCAAAGTTTCCTTAATTCCCACCACGCTTGATTTGGCATCCCTGTGATTTTCAAAAGGATTAACCGGCATGATATATTTTTTAAGCGGAACAATTCGGTGTAATAAAAAGTTAGCAATAATCTTGAAATTTGGTTCTCTTTCAAGCATTAATTTCAAAAGTAAAATACCATCTATTCCTCCAAGCGGATGATTTGAGATCGTAATATAGGCGCCGTCTTTAGGTAAACGTTTTAAGTCTTCTTCCGGAATTTCAAATTTAATTTGCAATTCATCCAGAACTCCATTTAAAAACGCAACATCTTCTAAATGTTTATTGTGATCGTAAATTTTATTAAGGGTAGAGATCTTAAGAACCTTCATAAGAATCCAGCCTGAAAAAGTACCAAGAACTCCGTACTTATCAACATTTATTGCTTTTGCAACTTCTTTCGCGGTAACTAAACCCATGTACTATTTTTAATTTATTAGAGCAGCGAACAAAGATAACAAAAAACTCTACTTTTCGTTGATTCAAACACAAACTTTCCACTTTTTTATTACATTTGGATTCCTTAAAAAAAACTTGAATGAAAATTATTTCTTATAATGTAAACGGAATCAGAGCAGCAATTACTAAAGGATTTATAGAATGGCTGCAACATGCCAATCCTGATGTTATCTGTCTTCAGGAAATCAAAGCGACTCAGGAGCAAATTCCTGTTGAAGATATTACAGCTGCCGGTTATCCTTATCAGTATTATTATCCTGCAACAAAAAAAGGATATAGTGGCGTGGCTATCTTATCTAAAATAAAACCAAATAATGTCGTTTTTGGAACCGGAATTCAGCATATGGATTTTGAAGGTCGTAACCTTCGTGCCGATTTTGATGATTGTTCTGTAATGAGTTTATACCTTCCGTCAGGAACAAATATTGAAAGATTAGATCATAAATTTATGTTTATGGATGATTTTCAAAACTATATTAATGAATTAAAAATCACGATTCCAAACCTGATTATTTGTGGCGATTATAATATTTGCCATGAAGCGATCGATATTCACGATCCGGTTCGTAATAAAACGGTTTCAGGATTTTTACCGGCAGAACGCGCCTGGCTTGACGGTTTTATGAAATCCGGTTTTATAGACAGTTTCCGTCATTTTAATAAAGATCCGCATCATTATTCATGGTGGAGTTACCGTGCCGGAGCCCGCGGAAACAACAAAGGCTGGCGTATCGATTATAATCTGGTAAGCGATTCGTTAGAACACAGATTAAAACGTGCAGTGATTTTACCAGATGCCGTGCATTCAGATCATTGCCCAGTTTTAGTTGAGATTGAGTAAAGTTTGGTATTGTTATTGTTAAAAGAAAAGCAGTTTTAATTGTGAGAATAAAACTGTGATTATGTAATACGCATATAGTTGGAAAATCAGGAGCTATTTCCTGCTGTCCGCTATTATCTTTTTCTTGCTGAAAAAGCAAGAAAAAGGATGCCGCTCCCATCAGGGCTAGGGCATTCCGTAGAATAAGAAATTTTGAATTATTAATAAGCCCCAAATAAAAACCAAAAGAATAAGATGATTAAAAAAACTTCCATTGGATTACTGGTATTAGCCTTGTCCATGACTTCGTGTGTTTCTAAGAAAATTTACAACGATCTTGAATCAAAGTATTCAGATCTAAAAAAAGAAAATCGTTCTATTGCAGATCAAAATGCTGATTTGCAAAAAGCCAAAAATGAATTGGAATTAGATCGAGACAAATTAACAAAAGATCTTGCAAGCACAAAAGACGATCTTGCAAAACAAAAAGCTGATTTAGCTGCAGCGCAAAATAAATTCAAGGTTTTGCAGGATTCATACAACGCACTTGAAAAAAACAGCAATGATGCTCTTGAAAGCAATATGGCTAAAAACCGTGAATTGCTGGCACAGTTAGAAGCAAAATCTAAAAAACTTGCCGAAGAACAAGCACGTTTAGATAAAACGGCAAGCCGCTTAAATGAACTTGAAGCTATGATTGCTGCTAAAGAAGCTGCAATGAAAAAGCTAAAAGAAACGTTGTCTAAAGCCTTAAATGGTTTTGAAGGTAAAGGCTTGACCGTTGAACAGAAAAACGGAAAAGTATATGTTTCGATGGAAAACAAATTACTTTTTAACTCAGGAAGCTGGGCTGTTGGAACTGAAGGTAGAAAAGCAGTTGTAGAATTAGGAAAAGTGTTGGGAGACAATCCTGATCTTTCGGTTCTTATTGAAGGACATACAGATGATGATCCGTATGCAGGTTCAGGACCAATTGCAAACAACTGGGATTTATCTACAAAAAGAGCAACGGCAATTGTAAATATTTTAAGTGAAAACACTAAAATCAATAAACAAAAATTGACAGCTGCAGGACGTAGTGAATTTTCTCCGCTTGCAAGCAATGCAACTCCGGAAGGAAAAGCTAAAAATCGTAGAATCGAAATCATCTTAACTCCAAGATTAGATGAAATCGCTGAAATGCTTAATAGTATAAACTAAGTTTCTAAGCTGCTAAGTCTCTAAGAGACTAAGTTTTTAAGATACAAAGGGCTCAGAGTTTTTAACTTTGGGCTTTTTTTGTGTACAAACTAAAAAAACTTTGTACTCTGTTCTTTATACAACTTTGTAGCTTTTTTAACTTTTGTGTTATTTTACATTGCTTATTCCCTTTGTATCTTTGAGCCTCTGCAACTTTTAACCTTAAAAGAAAAAATGAAATACACTACTTTACCAAACACTGATATAAAAGTTAGTAAAATATGTCTGGGAACAATGACTTTCGGACAACAAAATACTGAAGCAGAGGGACACGCCCAAATGGATTATGCGCTTGGACGCGGAATTAATTTTTTTGATACTGCCGAAATGTATTCCGTTCCTGCAAGTGAAGCAACTTACGGAAGCACGGAAAAAATCATTGGAACATGGTTTAAGAAATCAGGAAATCGCGAGAAAGTAATTTTGGCTTCAAAAATTGCCGGACCAAATGTGAATTTTGGCTATATGCGCGAAAAACTGGATTTTTCTCCTGCAAGTATTAAATATGCTTTAGAAAATAGCTTAAAACGCCTTCAAACTGATTATATCGATTTGTATCAAATGCATTGGCCGGAACGACAAACTAATTACTTTGGACAACGCGGTTACAAAGATTTTGACGATCAATGGGAAGATAATTTTAGAGAAGTCCTGGAAACTTTTGACGGGTTAATCAAAGAAGGAAAAATCAAACATATTGGGGTTTCAAACGAAAATGCGTGGGGAATGATGCGTTTTCTGGAAGAAAGCAAATATCAGAATCTGCCAAGAATTAAAACAGTTCAAAATCCATATAATTTATTAAATCGACTTTTTGAAGTGGGTTCTGCCGAAGTCTCAAAATATGAAAATGTAGGTTTGCTGGGTTATTCGCCTTTAGCGTTTGGTGTTTTAACCGGTAAGTTTTTAACCGGAGAAGCACATCCAAATGCAAGAATTAATCTTTTTCCGCAATATACACGTTACGCTAGTGAACAATGTACGCAAGCAACAAAATTGTATCAGGAAATTGCTAAAAAACATGGCTTAACGTTAACAGAACTGGCAATGGGTTTTGTATTGCAACAGCCATTTTTAACAAGTGCCATTATTGGTGCAACAACAATGGAGCAATTAAAAGAAAACATCGACACAATTGATGTGTTTTTATCAAAAGAAATTTTAACTGAGATTGCAGCAGTTCAGGCGATAATTCCTGATCCTGCGCCGTAATTAAAGGTTTTTATAGTTGTTCGTTCTCCTGCAAGGTTTTCAAAACCTTGTAGGTTTTGCAGAGGCAGAAAAAATAATACCTACAAGGTTTTGAAAACCTTGCAGGAGTAGACATTGTAGATTCTGGAATAATCTGTGTTTACAAATCAAATTCATTCTCACCAGATAATGAATCAACGGGAACAGCAGTTGAATCCGGAGCTTTAATTCTGATCAAAGAGCGCGCATTTCCTGAAATATAAACAGGTAATTGCCCAATAGTATCTTCAGGAATTAACAAACCGCGGCGAAACATTAAACTTCGCAAGAATTTTTGATTTTTAACGGCGTAATCTTTCAGGTTTCCTTCATCATTAAATTGATACATGAATTTTCTCGGCTTTGGAATAATTGTTGCCAAAAACAAACATTCATCAACATTTAAAACCGAAGGACTTTTTTGAAAATAGAAATGACTTGCTTCGCCAATTCCGTACACATTTGGTCCCCATTCTATAATGTTGAAATACACTTCCAGCATTCTTTCTTTGCTCACAACGCGATTATTTTCTAAGATATAAACCAATAAAATTTCCTCAAGCTTACGCGAAAGTGTTTTTTCCCGTGTCAAAAAGACGTTTTTAATCAATTGCATACTGATCGTACTGGCGCCGCGTGAGAATTTTTTGGTTCTGATGTTTTTCAGAATAGATTGTTTGAAAGCTTCATTTATAAAGCCGCGGTGCTGAAAGAAAGAAGGATCTTCGGTTGTTAGAACACATTTTCGCAAATATGGTGAAATTTGATCTAAAGGCGTATAATTCGGGTTCGCATTTCCAACCAAAACCGGACGCTGCAATACATTCTGAATAATCGCGCGATACACAAATTCTCCGTTGAGTTTATTCAAATCGGCTTCGCCATATTTTGTGATTTTCAAATCTTGTTTATTCAGTTTACTATCAAAAACTAAAGTATTTGGTTTGTTTTTATTGAATTTGAAATCCAGTTTATAGTCAAAATCTCCGGTTGCTTTCATTCCCTGAAAATGCGTAAACAATCCGTCCGGCAATGAAACAATAAAATCCTGCGCTTTCATTTTCGGAATATCAACTTTTAGCGTATAAACCGTATCTTTTTCGGTGTTATAAGAAATATAAGGTTTTACTTTTATCTTATTCAATTGCATCGTCGAAGTGCTGTCGATCGAAATAAAATCATCTCCCAATAAAAAGCGATAATCAAAACGGGCATTTTTAATAACGACATCTTTACTGGCAATTTTTGGGTGATTAATTTTTAAATTGGCAATAGAAGTATAACCGTCAATATGCAATTCGCTTCCGTCTTTATCAATATTTGCAACGTTAAGGCGAATAGAATCAAAGCTTGCTTTAAAATTATAGCGTTCATCAAGATAGGGAACGCGAATAGCTCCGGTATCTAAATTAAACAATCGAATGTCGGCTTTTTTATTTCTTGGGTCGGCAAAACCTTTTATATTCCATCTTTGATCAAAATCTTTGCTTTGAACGTGAAGATTGGTTTCGAGCTGTTTGTTGTCTAAAACGAGTTTATTTATCGCAATCGAAGCTTTTTTGCCATTATCATCAATTTTAAAATTCAGATTTTCCAATTTCATATCAGTTGGAACTAAATTTAAAAGTTTTGAAATAATTCTATAAACAAAAGTGGCGTATTTACGTTTCTCGTTTTTATCAGAATCTGATTTATCTTTTTTAAGGAAAGCATCAAAATTGCGGACTTTTCCTTTTTTTACCAGTTGAATATAACCATTATTAATTTTTAAGGTTCCAACCTGAACATCTCCAATCAACAAATTCGATAAACTAATACTGGTTTCTATTTTTTGAATGTGACAAAGTGTATCGGCATTTTTTGGGACCAAAATTACATCGGTAAGTTTAATTCCTGATAAACCTTCAAATGAAGCTGATTTTACAGAAAATGTGCTGTTGTATTCCATATTCATTTTCAGGGTTACCTTGGCAATTGCTTGTTTTAAAAGCGAATCGCGAAAAAAGTATAAACCTAAAAAAAGCACTCCTAATACCAAAAGAAGTATTAAAAGTGCTTTATATATTTTTTGTTTTGGAAATTTCATAAAGTGGGTTTATAAAAAATTAACCAAAAAGAAAACTGGCTACATCTTCAATTTTAGCCACGAGTTCTATTTTGATTCCTGTGTTTTTTAAAGCAATTTTATTGTATTTGGAAACAAAGATAGTATTGAAACCTAGTTTTTCGGCTTCCTGAATGCGTTGGTCTACACGATTTACGGGACGAATTTCTCCTGATAAACCAACTTCGCCGGCAAAGCAGAAACCTTTCGTTATCGGAATATCTTCATTTGATGATAAAATAGCCGCTACAACCGCTAAGTCAATTGCGGGATCATCAACAGAAATTCCTCCGGTAACATTTAAGAAAACGTCTTTTGCGCCTAAACGAAATCCGGCTCTTTTTTCTAAAACAGCCAGAATCATATTTAGCCTTTTGGCGTTGTAACCAGTGGTACTGCGTTGTGGGGTTCCATAAACTGCTGTACTTACCAAAGATTGTATTTCGATCATTAACGGGCGCATGCCTTCCATAGTTGTGGCAATCGCAGTTCCCGACATTTCTTCGTCTTTGTGCGAAATCAATATTTCTGACGGATTAGAAACTTCTCGCAAACCGCTTCCCAGCATTTCATAAATTCCCAGCTCGGCAGTAGAACCAAAACGGTTTTTTAGCGAACGCAAAATTCGGTAAACGTGATTTCTGTCGCCTTCAAACTGCAAAACGGTATCAACCATGTGTTCCAGAATTTTTGGTCCGGCAATGTTTCCGTCTTTCGTAATATGTCCAATTAAAATAACCGGAATATTGGTTTCTTTGGCAAACTTGATTAATTCGGCTGTTGTTTCTCTAATTTGAGAAATACTTCCGGCAGTAGATTCGATATAATCAGTGTGTAAGGTCTGGATTGAATCAATAATGACAATTTCGGGCTGGATCGCTTCAATTTGTTTGAATATATTTTGCGTTTTGGTTTCGGTCAAAATATAACAATTGTCGCTGTTTGGCGTGATTCTTTCGGCACGCATTTTTATTTGTTTCTGGCTTTCTTCTCCGGAAACGTATAATGTTTTATAAGGCAATTTTAATGAAATTTGCAGCAAAAGCGTACTTTTTCCAATTCCCGGTTCACCGCCTAAAAGCGTTAATGACCCTGGAACCAAGCCTCCGCCAAGAACGCGGTTCAATTCACCATCAGTTGTATTCATTCGAATTTCCTGAGCCGAATCGATTTCATTAATTTTTAAAGGGCGTGGCGCTTTACTGGTTGAAGTTGGTTCACTTTTCCATGCCACTTTTTCCTGCTTCTGAATAATTTCTTCGGCAATAGTATTCCATTCTTTGCAGGCGTTGCATTGCCCTTGCCATTTGGCATATTGAGTTCCGCAATTTTGGCAAAAAAAGGAAGTTTTGACTTTAGACATTATTTTGTTTTTTTAGCAAGCGTATTCATTTCGTCGATTTTCTCGTACATCACATCTTTGTTCAAATCACCAATTGGCTCCATTTGCGAAGCATTTTGATATTTTTTTGAAGCTCTTTTAGGATCTCCCATTTTTTCGTACATCAATCCCAATTCATATTCTCCAAGCATGGCTTTTGGGTAATTTACATTTCCAATTTCGGCCATTTTACCTAATTCATCGTAAGCATTCTTTTTTAGGATAAGGTTTTCGATAATTTTAAAATCACTCATTCTTACCGGAATCTGAACTCCTAAAACTTTAGACATGGTGTTGTATTTATTTTCTAAATAATCTGCATAACCCGTTTCAAGAACAGCAATTTTATCATTGTATTCTGCTGAATTAATAGGTTTGTAAATTTCAAAAATTTGATATAAAGCACTTGGTATTGCGTGCAAAACCTGAGTGTAATGCGTTGTTCCTTTAAATAAATCGTATTTGTAGTTGACCAAAGGATTATTGGCAATTTTAATATTGCTGTCTAATTTTTCTATTGGTTCTTTGATTTTTTTGTTATCACCGTCAGCTGCAGATAAATAATAAAAGACAGGTTCTGTTATTTTAGCAAACTTTTCCGGAATTCGAACTTCCATTTTAGGAGCCAATTCAGGACTAAAACAAATATAAGCGTTAAATAATGGTTGTTCCTTATATAAATAAAAGTTGATAAAACTTGCTGTTACATCATGACCTGCAATGATTCTGAAAGGTGAAGTACGGTATTTTTTTTCGATATACGGAACTAATTCTGCACCAATAAACTCAAAAAATTCAGCTCCTTTTTCAAAAGGAAGTCCGGTATTTTGATCAATAGTAGTATCGTCTTCTCGTTCATCGTCTTTATTTTGGTGAACGCCAATAATAATCATTTCCGGTAAATCGCCCCAATATGAGCCGTAACTTACAGCTCCCGAAAAAGGATCAAATAAATAATCGCCGTCTAATAAGTATAAAACCGGGTATTTTTTTTCCGGATTAGCTTCGTAAGATGCAGGAAGACCAATCGTAATTCTGCGCTCTTCTCCAAGTTTTTCAGATTTAATGTTGTCGAATTTCTGAGCAAAAGCAGAGACAGAAATTAAAGCAAATAGTAAGTAAACTTTTTTCATGATTTGGGATATTTCAGTGAATTAAAAAGTATTGAAATAGTGTAGCAATATAACAATTTATTTGCTTTTTTATTATTGTAGGATTTTTAAAAATGAGAATGTAAGTTCTGCCTTAAAATCAATATTGAATTTAAGCCAATAGAATATTGTTTGTACAAAAATAAATTTGACAAACTAAAGCGATAAGTGTAAAAGGAAGATTATGTTAGCGAATTATCGTTTTCATTTGGAAAAATGATCCATGGTTTGAAGGTTTTTGCTTCTTCAAATTCCAGGGTTGCATATGAAATGATAATAATAATATCGTCTTTTTGAACTTTTCTGGCTGCAGGACCATTCAGTGTAATTTCGCCTGAATTTTTTTCTCCTTTAATAGCATAAGTTTCAAAACGTTCTCCATTATTGATATTTACAATAGATACTTTTTCGCCTTCAATTATGTTTGAAGCCTCTAGTAAAGTTTCATCAATAGTAATACTGCCAATATAATTTAAATCGGCGCCGGTTACTTTTACGCGATGAATTTTAGATTTTATAACTTGAATTTGCATGTTGCAAAGGTAAATTAATTTAATGAAATGGTATCAATCAACCTAATAGAATTAACAAATACTACTATAAATGCGCGGTAATTTTTGTCTTTACTTTTGTGATCGATAGGTAATAATGTGGATTCGTCAGCAATAACAAAATATTCTAGGTCAAACATTGTATTGTCTTTGAAAGAATTTTCGACGAATTCAATTGTTTCTTGCGGACTTTTCGTTTTGAATATTTCTTTTGCTTCGGTTAAAGTTTTATAAATAATCGCCGCTTCTTTTCGTTCTTCGGGGGTTAAACGCTCATTTCGGGAGCTCATCGCAAGTTGATTTTCTTCTCTAAAAATAGGACAGCCAACCACATTTACAGGTAAATGATTTTTTTCGACCAATTTTTTAACGATCTGTAATTGCTGAAAATCTTTTTCGCCAAAGTAAGCGTTTGTTGGCGTAACGATTTCAAATAGCCTTTTTACGATGGTGCCAACGCCATTAAAATGTCCGGGTCTGAATTTTCCTTCCATTTGATTTTCCAAACCGTCAAAATCAAATTCCTGCGAAACCATATTTCCTTCGTAAATATCTTCGACTGATGGTGCATACAAAATCATTTTGTCACTCAAACCGCGCATTTTTTTCACATCTTCTTCTAAAGTTCTTGGGTATTTCTCCAAATCTTCAGGATTGTTGAATTGCGTTGGATTTACGAAAATACTTACCACGGTATCGTCGTTTTCTTTAAGGGATCTTTGCATCAAAGCCAGATGCCCTTGGTGTAAAGCGCCCATTGTTGGTACAAACCCGATGGTCGAATTTGCCGTTTTGATAGTTTTTAAATAGGCTATCAAAGCTACTTTACCGTAGAAAATATGCATGTTGGTATTATTAAAATTTAGTGCAAACATAATATATTAGTTATAAACTGCATAAAATTTTGTAATTTTGCAACGTTTTTATTACCAAAAATTAAGTAAAATACTATTATGAAAGATAAGAGGATATTATATGTATCATCTGAAGTCGTGCCTTATTTGGCTGAAAATGAGGTTTCTTTAATGTCTTATGACGTTCCGAAAATGATTAATGATCAAGGAGGTCAGATAAGAATTTTCATGCCAAGATATGGAAATATCAACGAAAGAAGACACCAGTTGCATGAAGTTATCAGACTTTCAGGAATGAATTTGGTAGTGAATGACTTAGATATGCCACTGATTATTAAGGTAGCTTCAATTCCAAAGGAAAGAATTCAGGTTTATTTTATTGATAATGATGAATATTTCAAACGTAAAGCAACTTTTGCCGATGAAGAAGGAGCTTTGTATCCTGACAATGACGAAAGAGCGATATTTTTTGCAAAAGGAGTTGTTGAAACCGTAAAAAAACTTAATTGGGTTCCGGATATCATTCACGTTCATGGATGGCTGGCTGCAATGCTGCCAATTTACATGAAACATTATTATAAAAATGAAGCTTTGTTTTCTGAAACAAAAATTGTTACCTCTGTTTATGGGCAATCTTTTGACGAAAATTTAGATTTAGAAATGATAAACAAGGTTAAATTTGATGGCGTTCCGCATGAAGCAATTGCTGATTTGGAAGTTCCAAATTACGAGAACGTTTTAAAAGCTAGTATATTACATTCTGATGCCGTTATTATTGCATCTGAAAACGTATCACCAAGTTTAACAAAATTTATAGAATCTTCAGGAAAACCTTTTTTACCTTTCGCCACGAAAGATGCATTCGCAGAGGCGTATACAAATTTCTATAAAACGATGGGTCTTTAAATATTAACTTTATTATTAAACATGTATAATACTTCTTTCTTTAAGAAAATTCTATTAATAGCAACTGTAGTTCTTTTATATTCTTGTGACAAAGATTTTAACGCCATTGGAGACAATTTAATTGGAGATGATCATTTTGGTCTTGAAGCTGAACATTATGATGTTTTGGCTTACAATCAGGAAGTAACACCAATTCAGTCTAATGCTTTAGGCTTAAATGCATTGGGTATTTACGATAATCCGGTTTTAGGAACAACAACAGCCAATTTTACAACACAGGTTGCACTTGCGGCTTATGCTCCGTCTATTGGAGAATCGCCTGTAATTCAAAATGTAGTGCTTAGTGTGCCTTATCTTAGTCATGTAACGGCTGTTAATACGGATGGAAGCAGTACTTACGCATTAGATTCTATTTATGGTGCACCGGAAGGAAAACTTAAATTGAGTGTGTATGAATCAGGAGTTCAAATGCGAGCTTCTTATTTTGAAGGAGGTAACCAATTTGCACAATTGTATTATACAGATCAGAATAATGATTTTAATACATATAAAAAAATTGATGCTACAACAAATAAGCCTTTAAATGATAGTACAGATGTATTGCAGAATGAGCAGTTCTTTTTTGATGCTAAGGAAATTGTAACCAAGACAAAAAATGATAAGGGAGAAGATGTAACTACAAGAACAGCACCACAAATGCGTTTGAGTTTAAATAGAGCCTTTTTTCAGAAAAAAATCCTGGATGCTGCAGCTAAGTCAAAACTTGCTTCTGCAGATGTTTTTCAGGAATACTTTAGAGGATTATATTTTCAGGTAGAAAAATCAGGTGCCAATCCAGGTAATATGGCTTTAATGGATTTTTCAAAAGGAACAATCACCATTAAATATAAAGCTAAAACGGATGTTACAACTGATGGAGAAACTATGGAAGACAGATCTATAGTGATTAATTTAACAGGCAGCACAGCCAGTTTACTTAATGATGTAAAAGAAAGTACTTATGCAAATGCAATAAATCCTGCTAATATAAACACAGTCAATGGTGACGAAAGACTCTTTCTAAAAGGAGGTCAGGGATCACTTGCTGTTTTAGAACTTAATGGTCTTGCTGCAAAATTAGATGAAATCAGAACTAATAAATGGCTTGTTAACGAAGCAAATTTGATTTTTTATATTGATACTTTACAAATGGCTAAAACTGCCGATGCTAGTGCTGACATAAAAAAAATGGCAAAAGAGCCAAAGAGAGTTTATTTATATGATCTGGATAATAATGTACCAATTGTAGATTATGCCGCAGATGGAAGTACGAGTGTAACAACTGATTCACGAATGTCAAAAGTTATTTATAGCGGTATAATCAATGTAAATTCCAGTACTAAAAGAGGATCATATTATAAAATTAGGTTGACCAATCATATTCGTAATATTATTAAGGATGCGACTGCAAAAAATGTAAGGTTAGGTTTGGTTGCTATTGATGATATAAGTGTTACAGCCTCAAGTAAGTTGAAATTAAAAAACAGCGTTATTTCAGATGCGCCAAAAGCGACAGTGATAACTCCGGTGGGAACGATATTGTATGGAGGTACAGGTTCGACTGCTCCAACGGGTAAAAAACTACAGCTTGAAATTTACTACACGAAACCAAATTAATAAATATATATGTGTGGAATTGTTGGATATATAGGTCATAGAGAGGCTTATCCTATTGTTATAAAAGGACTCAAGCGACTCGAATACAGAGGGTACGACAGTGCCGGTGTTATGTTATATGATGCCGAATCTGGTGTGAAAGTTTGTAAAACAAAAGGTAAAGTTTCTGACCTTGAAGCAAAAGCAAAAGATACTTTTAATACAAACGGGAGTATAGGAATTGGGCATACGCGTTGGGCAACTCACGGGGTTCCAAATGATGTAAACTCACATCCGCATCTTTCAAATTCCGGTGAATTAGTGATTATTCACAACGGAATTATTGAGAATTATGCACCGCTTAAAGAAGAATTAATAAAAAGAGGTTATACTTTTAAATCGGATACTGATACGGAAGTTTTAGTAAATCTTATTGAAGAAGTTCAAAAGAATGAAAATATAAAACTGGGTAAAGCCGTACAAATTGCTTTAAACCAGGTTGTAGGTGCGTATGCGATTGCGGTTTTTGACAAGAAAAATCCAAACGAAATCGTGGCTGCAAGATTAGGAAGTCCATTAGCAATTGGGGTTGGAGAAGGAGAGTTCTTTATTGCCTCTGATGCTTCGCCTTTTATCGAATATACTTCAAATGCAATTTACCTTGAAGATGGTGAAATGGCAAACATCAGATTGCACAAACCTCTTAAAGTTAGAAAAATAAAAGATGACTCTTTAGTCGATCCTTATATTCAGGAACTTCAAATGAATTTGGAGCAAATTGAAAAAGGCGGCTACGATCATTTCATGTTAAAAGAAATATACGAACAGCCAAGCGTTATTAAAGACACTTACAGAGGAAGACTTCATGCCAATGAAGGAATTGTTCAAATGGCAGGTGTTGAAGATAATCTGGAAAAATTTTTAAATGCAAAACGAATCCTGATTGTTGCCTGTGGTACTTCATGGCACGCCGGATTGGTTGCTGAATATATTTTTGAAGAGTTCACGCGTATTCCTGTTGAAGTTGAATATGCTTCTGAATTTAGATACAGAAACCCAATTATCAATAAAGATGATATTGTTATCGCTATTTCTCAATCGGGAGAAACTGCAGATACAATGGCAGCTATTAAATTAGCCAAAGAAAATGGTGCTTTTGTATTTGGTGTTTGTAATGTTGTCGGTTCTTCTATTTCAAGAGAAAGTCATGCAGGTGCTTACACGCACGCAGGACCTGAAATTGGGGTTGCTTCTACAAAAGCATTTACAACTCAAATTACGGTTTTAACCATGATTGCTTTGCGATTAGGTAAAGCTAAAGGAACATTATCAAACAGTGATTTTCATGCGTATCTTCAAGAATTAGAAATAATTCCTGAAAAAGTAGCCGAGGCTTTAGAAACAAACGACAGAGCAAAAGAAATTGCAGCAGCTTTTAAAGATGCTCCAAACTGTTTGTACTTAGGGCGTGGATATAACTTTCCGGTTGCGCTGGAAGGAGCCTTAAAACTGAAAGAGATCTCATATATTCATGCAGAAGGGTATCCGGCTGCAGAAATGAAACACGGACCAATTGCGCTTATAGATGAGCATATGCCGGTTATTGTAATTGCACCAAAACAAGGTCATTATGATAAAATTGTAAGTAACATTCAGGAAATTAAATCAAGAAGCGGTAAAATTATTGCCGTAGTTACAAAAGGCGATACACAAGTGCGTGAATTGGCTGATTATGTAATCGAGATTCCTGAAACTTCAGATGCTTTATCACCGCTTATTACTACAATTCCGTTGCAATTACTTTCTTATTACATTGCTGTAATGAGAGGTTGTAATGTCGATCAGCCACGTAACCTGGCAAAATCAGTTACTGTAGAATAAAGTTTATAAAATATAGAATGTTAAAAAGCGAGACTTAGGTCTCGCTTTTTTTATGCCTTTTTTTAAATGTTAAAATATAATAGTAAATGTATTCGGCAAAAGAGAAGCGATTATCAATTATTGATATACATGTTAATTGTTTGGCTTTTATGCTGCTCAAAAGTTATTTAACAGTAATTGTTTTACTTTGCGCAATATTTGAAAGATTTTTGTAGGAAATATTTTAATATATGCCTTATGAAAATTATACTGTCCTTTTTTATATTATTATTTTATTCAACTATTCAGGCACAGCCTAAACTAACTTTTAGTTACGATGCTGCCGGAAACCAAATCAACCGAATTCTTTGTATTAACTGTGTTTCAAAAACAGTCAAAGAAGTAAAAGAAATCGAGGCTATTACTCAAGATGATTTATTACAGTTTTCAGAAAAAGATTTTATCTCCTATTATCCCAATCCGGTACGCGAAGAGCTGTATTTGCAATGGCAGTTAGTCAATGATAATTATGTCACAGCAATACACTTGTATTCGATAACTGGACAGGTTTTAAGAACGTATCAGCAGAACATTCAGGACAATAACCTTACTATACCTTTTCAGGCTTATCCTGCGGGAGTTTATATTGTTTTGATGTCATACAAAGATGGAGGAGAAAAATCGATTAAAATCATTAAACAATAAACGCCATGAAAAAACAGTACTTTACCCTTATACTTTTAGTTTTTGGTTTTTTGGTTTCTGCACAAACTACAGAAGGCGACATTGTCAATGAAACAACCGCAATAAAAAAAATTTCCGGTGATGCCCCAATTATTACTAAAACAGATAAAACGCTATTATCTGCAGTAATGTCTGCAACAACTGCGCTAACAGGCAATTCTGCAGAAGTGGGGATTACAGAAGGCGAATTATCAATTTCGTTAAATGGAAATGCCAGCTACACCATTCCTATTACAATTCCAAAAGGGATAAATAATGTTGAGCCTCAAATAAGTGTAGTTTATAATAGTCAAAATGGACTTAACGGGACAGCTGCGCGTGGCTGGGATATTTCAGGAGTATCATCGATAACCAGAATTCCATCTACTAAATTTCATGATGGAGTGATAGATCCGGTAGATTTTAATGCATTAGACAGGTTTGCACTAGACGGGCAAAGACTAATAGTAAAAACAGGAACAACAGGTGTTTATGGAGCAAATAATACAGTTTATGAAACTGAATATTTTTCAAATATTAAAGTTACTTCTTACGGAGTTTCTCATTTTGGCTCCAATTATGGTCCGGCATACTTTTATGTAGAATACCCGGATGGATCTAAGGCATTCTATGGTAGTTCGATAAATTCAAGCTCAATTATGGAATGGTCTGTTCTGTATTTTGAAAATGCTCAGGGACTTAGAATCAATTATTTATATACATTGTTAAACAATACTTTATATATTGATAGTATTAAATACGGGTCTGTAAATAGTTATACGGCGCCTAATGAAATAAAATTTAGTTATGAAGAGAGAATTTTTCCTGAAAACGGTTACGTTGCAGGACAAAATATTATAAGAAGTAAAAGATTAAAAGAAATAAAAGTCATTACAAGTGGAATTGGCTATAGAAATTATAGTTTGTCTTATATGGAAAGTGATCGTATCAATAAGATAACAGAAACAAGTGGTGACGGAACAAAAAGTTATAACCCCACTGTTTTTGATTATGGGATGACACCTGAGGCAATAAAATATCAAAATATAGTAACTTCACTAGATCTTGGAAATATAGAATCATTAAATGTGGGCGCTGTTTCCGGAGATTTTGATAGTGATGGCAAAATGGATTGTTTGGTTTATCCAACAATTGGTGCTGATGCTAAAACTAAATATTGGTTATATGCAGGAATTGAGTCAGGAAACTATGTTAATTTCGGACGAGAACATAATGTAGGTGCTTTTGATGATATTTTTACGGCAACCTTTTTAAGTTCTGATAATAAAATTTTACCACAAGGCTGGGTTATTGCAAAAAAAACAAATACTCAATTTACCTTTACGATATATGGCATGATATATACACTTGGAAGTAATAATATACAGAAACATTATGAAAGAGTTGTTAATATTCCCAAAACCCTTTTTCTAAAAAACATTATTGCGGGTGATTTTAACGGAGATGGCTTAACAGATGTTTTGGCCGTTGATTCTTTCTCTACCATTATAGATTATCCTGCTGGCAAACAAGTTTATTTTATTGATTTAAAAAGAGACAAAACCACGGATTTTTCAACTTTTGCAGGTGAACTACAGACAGTATTGAGCAAAACATCCAAAGTAGAAGTGGCGGATTTTAATGGCGACGGAAAATCTGACCTATTTGTCTACGACGCTGGCATTTTGACTATTTATTCGCTAAACAGAGATAACAAACTTATCGTTTTGTATAAGAGTGCTTTTGATCATACTTTAATTGCACCGAGTGAATATCCTTATTTAACAACTAATATGCCAATTCTAATTGGCGATTATAACGGAGACGGAAAATCTGATTTCATGATACCAAAAGCATACGGATCATCACAATGGTATAAGTATACTTCGACAGGAACTACCATGATAAAAGAAGAGAAAACCTATACGGCGATTTTTAGCCGTAATGACTCTTATAACACTTATAATTATATTGCCACAGACTTTAATAATGATGGTAAAACAGACTTAATAAAAGTTTGGAATGAGGTTAAAAATAATAATGGCAATATTATTATTTCGTGTTATGAAAGTATAAATGGTGATTTCGTTAATCCTGAACATAGAGCTGCTACGGGACCAAAACCTGAAATTAATATTTATGCACTTCCAGTATTTTTGCCTCAGTCACTCAATAATTCAAATAGTATATTAAATAAAATCAATTCAACACTTGATATTGCCTTTTTTAATCAAAATAAAATTCATTTTTTTAACTCTGGAGGTGATTATAAAAAGAGTAATTTATTAACCAATATTACAACGGGCAATGGTGTACAAGAAGCAATTACGTATATTCCGTTAGATTCACAATTTGCCAATACCTATCAAAATACGACTATTTATAAATCAAGTAAAGGGATTGCAAGTTATCCTGATTTTGATATTCTTACAGATCCTAATTTATATGTAGTTTCTAAATTAGAAAAACAAAGTAAAGACGATTACAAAAAAAGATTATTTGCTTATTATGGCGCTGTATCAAATACAGAAGGTCTTGGTTTTATGGGTTTTAGATCTGTAACCCAAACAGACTGGTATAATGATACTACAGCTACGTTTTCGAATATTACAAAAAATGATATTAATTTAAGAGGTGCCGCAATTGAAAATTATTTTATCCGCGGCTTTAGAGAACCTTTAGTATCAAGTCTTGACAGTAAA
Source organism: Flavobacterium sp. N1736 (assembly GCF_025947065.1). Classification (NCBI taxonomy): domain Bacteria; kingdom Pseudomonadati; phylum Bacteroidota; class Flavobacteriia; order Flavobacteriales; family Flavobacteriaceae; genus Flavobacterium; species Flavobacterium sp. N1736. The sequence goes on along the minus strand of NZ_CP109994.1, from coordinate 3,679,127 downwards.
ACACCAAGTTCAATTATTAAAGGTGGAATTACAGACTATATAGTAAGTGGTACAGACAATTTGCTGGCTACAGAAAGTATTACATTAAAACCTGATACCTGGATTAAACCAGGCAGTACGTTTTCGGCAAAAATAAACGAAGGAGCCAATAATTCGCCTAATACACCAGTAGATTTTATAACAAAATCTATTTCGACTTATGAAAGTAATCTTTTGTCGAATAAGGTTTTTAAATTAAAAAATACGATTAATAAACAATTTAATACCCTTACCAATACCAATAGTGAAGCATATATAGAATATGATGCCTATAATAATCCTTTAACAACTACTGCTATTTTAAAAGAAGGTTTTTCAACCGTTCAAACAACAGTTGAAAATACGGAGTACTATAATAATATTGCAACATCGCCTTATGTTATTGGAAGACCGGAGCGTAATACACAAAGTGTTTCTGTTTCGGGAGATATCATGAGGTCTAAACAAATTTATTATTATGATCATGTTACCGGACTTGTAAACCAATTTATGCGACAAGGACATAATACCAACTTTATTATAGAACTTAATAATTATGATAACTTTGGAAATCTTGTAAACAAATCAATTCTGGCTCCTGGCGTAGCAATTAGAAAAAGCAGTTATGAATATGATCCTTCCGGCAGATTTTTAACAAAAGTTACTGATCATGAAAATCTGTCTACATCATTTGTTTATAATGTGAATGGAACTTTAAAATCGCAAACAAATCCTTATAATCTCACTACATCATTTACCTATGATTCGTGGTTTAAAAAGCGAACAATAACAGATGAAAAATTAAATAAAACAATAACTCATGTATATACCAGAAATGCCGAAAAAGCAATCGTTAGCACAACAACTGATGCATTAGACGGAAGCGCAACCGAAGAAACATTTGACGATCTTGGAAGAAAAATAAAGTCCGGACAAAAAGATTTAAACGGAAAATATGCATACGTATCCTTTATGTATGATGTTTTTGACCGAAACTATAAAACGAGCGAACCTTATTTTGATGCAGGTCCGTCGCAATGGAATGAAACTAAATTTGATATTTACAGTCGACCAGATGAAATAATATTATTTAATACAAGAACAACAAAAGCGTTATATAATGGTTTAACATCGACTATTGTTGATGGTCAGAAAATAAAAAGCGTCACAAAAAATGCGATTGGCAATATTATATCTTCCAACGAAAATACTGGCGGAACAATTAAGTATAATTATTTTGCCAATGGAAATCTAAAACAAACCGATTATAATGGTGTAAAAATAGATATTGAACAAGATGGCTGGGGACGAAAAACAAAAATTACAGATCCGTCTGCCGGAGTTTTTACCTATAAAAATAATGATCTGGGAGAACTTGAAACAGAAACCAGCAAAAATGGTGAAGTCGTAACCACAATTACTCGTGACAAAGGCGGTAAACCAATCAAAAAAACAGTAACAGGCTCTGGGACAGATACAGAAACGATTTATGAGTATGATGCAACAACGCAGCTGCTTAATAAAACTACTTTTAATGATAAAAAAGAACCTGTAGGAAACAATCAAATTGTTACGACCTATACGTATGATGATATTTTTAAAAGAGTACTGAAAATAGTAGAAGATAAAACAGGTGTGTCTAAGTTTACTACTATATGGAGTTATGACGGATTAGGAAGAATTGATACAGAAACCAAAGAGGCAGAATTAGGATCAAGAAAGATTGGCATGACCACACAAAGACGATATAAAAATGGTAATTTGTATCAAATTCTTGAAAATAACACTAAAAAAGTATTGTGGCAAATTAATGACGTAAATGCAAAAGGTCAGCTAAAAGAAAGTATTTTGGGTAACGGTATAAAAACCACCAATGAATATGATAGTAATGGCTATGTATCAAAAATACAAGTTGACAAAACAACAGGACAGACAGGGAATGTTTTAACATTAAATACTAAATTCGATTTTAAAACAGATAATTTAGAGAACCGTACAAACAGTGCGTTTAATAATTATACCGAAAGTTTTAAGTATGATGAACTCGACCGACTTACCGAATTTACAAACAAAGACGGCATTAAGGAAATACAAAATTATGAAGCATCAGGAAAAATAAAAGACAATAACTTAGGTACTTATAATTACAGTAAAGAAAAACCGTATCAAAATACGGCTATTACACTTACGCCGGAAGCGTACGGATATTATGTTGATAGAGAAGGCGCTTTTAAGGACGGTACAACAGAAAGAAAATTAGACATTACGTATAATGCTTTTAAAAGCCCGCTGCAAATTACAGAATCGACTATAGACAAAATAAGTTTTAGCTATAACGACAACAACCAGCGTAGTACCATGTATTACGGAAGTATGGAAGACGAAGTGTTAAGACCTTTACGCAAGCACTATTCTGCCGATGGCACGATGGAGATCAAGCAGAATATAAAAACCGGCAGTACAGAATTTGTCGTTTTTGTAGGTGGCGACGGTTACACCGCTCCTATAGTAGCCATGAATGACGGAACATATACAACTCCAAATATTTCATATTTACACCGTGACTATCAGGGAACAATTCTCGCTATAACAGATGCGAGTGCAGTTGTTATGGAAAAACGATTGTTTGATGCCTGGGGTGCTTTAATAAAAGTAGAAGATAAAGCAGGTAATATCTTAAAAGGCTTAACCTTTTTAGACAGAGGGTATACAGGTCATGAACACCTGCAAAGTGTAGGTTTAATTAATATGAATGCCAGACTTTATGACCCCGTATTGCACAGATTTTTGCAGATAGATAATTTTATACAAGACCCTACCAATACACAAAACTACAACCAGTATGGTTATGTATTAAACAACCCGCTGTTGTATACAGACCCAAGTGGAAATGCTTATAATGATGGTAAAGATTGTAAAGGTTGTGGTCCTACAGAGGGCCAGCAAATTGGTGCTGGAGGTTTAATAGGTACTGTTGTTAACAATTGGGATGACTGGGGAATTAAAGATTGGGCAAATAAAAATATTAATTTAAAAAAGATTGACCAATGGAGAAAAGACAAAATTAGTCTTAATAATATATTTGGGCGTCATAAAAATTCTGGACCACCACCTAATATGAGTAAATATGCGAATTTGAATAATGCCAGTTTTACAGGAGCCAAATTAGGTTCTTCAATTAGTAAAGTATATAATTCAAATAAACAAGTATTTAGAAGCCATTTTGATGCAGCAGAAATTAGTGGTGGTACAGCAGAAATTATTGGACTTTTAGGTGCTCCATTTACTGAAGGTGCCTCTTTAGAATTTTCAGCTTATGGAGCGAAAATGTCAGCATATGGTACAGTAGGTAATTCTGTAATGGATATCTTTGATGGTGAATTTTCAACAGCAGCTAATAGATGGACTCAATTTGTTATTTCTGCAGGAATGGGTAAAGCTATTGAGAGTGGAATACCACAATCAACATTAAGAAATATGCTGTCTTCTTTTAAAATATACGTTGAAACATATGTTGCTCCTGTTTTTGAAGAAAGTTGGAATAAATTCAATGTGTCGTCTAATAAGTTAAAATTATAAATATGAATGAAATGATTCCTGCAATTCTTTTTTTATTGCTTTGTGTAACAACTTTCATTTTCTCAAACTATTGGTTGAAAAAGAATGATTTAAAAGCAAAAATACATTCAGTAGATACAGAAAACAAAATGAACTTTGAAAAATGGATTAGTATTCATATAAAAAATGTCAAAATTGGCTCTATTATATTGATAATTATTACAGTTTTAAAAATAATTCAAATTTTATTAAAAAATTAGATAGACTAGTTTTACCTAAAAATGTGATTATTGTAATGATGGAGAATTGAGCAATGGTCAGCAAACCGCTATTGGCAGTGCAATTTCTAGCATTGCTGCTAATTGGGATGAATGGGGAATTAAAGATTGGGCAAATAAAAACATCAACGGAGATAAAATAAGTCAATGGTTTAAAAGTAAAATTAGTTTTAAAAACCTCTTTGGAGGCGGTCATAAAAATTCAGGACCACCGCCTAATATGAGTAAATATGCAAACATTAATAGTCAAAATCCAAGTATTAATGTGAATTCTACTAAAGGTAGTTTACCTTGCACAGGAAATTGTGATGGATGGATGGGCACAGAATATATTGGCCCAACACCCATAGCTACTTACTACAAAAAAGAAACAGCTGTAGATATGGTTGATTTGGCGGCACAAAAGCATGATGCTGGATATATTTATATGGGAGCCGATGGGATTTCAGGAGCATTATTTGATTTAAATGTACTTAAATATGATCAGAAACTTTATAATGATTCAAAAAAGGTGTATAATGATTATTATAATTACACTATTGATTCGCAAACACGACAACCAATATCATTTCAAACCCAACTAAGAGCGGCAGCTGTTATGTCTGCATTTGGCCCAATTATTCAAGTAAAACAAGGTTTACTAAATGCACGAACAACATATCAGGACTTTATTTTTTCTAAAAATCAATTTTTTAAAACATTATATTTCTAATAAATAAAATAATTAATTCTTAAAATATATTATATGAATTATAGAACATTTTTAATTTTGATATTCGTTCTTTTTGGGTTGATAGCTTTTGTTTATTTTTTGTTTCCAGAAGGTAAATTCGAAGGAGTTTTGACTAATGAAGTTTATTTGTCTCCTAACAATAAGGAAATAAATTATGTTTATGAAAAAGAAGGCACTTCAAAAATATATAGATTTAAAATTGGAGATACAGTGTCGAAAATATTAATAAATAATGAGGGTTACAATTTATCTGAACCTAGTTTTACCATTGATGAAAAGAGAATGATTTATCGGGCATGGAAAAAGAATGATCCGGTTATTCATCTCTTTGTATGTAATTCTGATGGGAAAAACTCGAAGGAGATCTATAGTGGTAATTTATTGTTTAATCCAAAATTTTCGGAATATGACGCTCAAGAAATTTATTTTATTAAAGCTTCTGAGTATTCCAATCATTCTCCAATTGCAAAGCAACATCCGAATGGTATGGATTTGTACAGTTATAATTTTAAGATTAAAGGAACTAGAAAACTTACAGATAACAATTATTATTCAATTAACAGTTATGACTTCATAAGCAATAGTAATTTTATTGTCAATTGTGATTTGAAGGGGATTTTTAAATATTCACTAGACAATAATTTCAAAAGAGAAGAATTAAACATAATAAATAAGATTGATTCATCATCTATGGATCAGATTCTTAGTAATAAGATAAGTTATTCTAAAGAAGATAAAAAATATTTACTTTCGTCAAATTTTGAGATCTTTTTATGGGATGGGAAAGGTTCAAAATTGGATGCTATTTTTACATCAGAGCCTGGAATTCAGATAAAGTCTACTTCATTTTTCAAAAACGAAAAAAAAATTTTTATATCTGATAATATAGAAAATATTACAATTATAAATTATCAAGGTAAAGTTTTAAACAAATTTAAAATTCCGCGCCCTACTTTTTAAATTTTCTGCTGCTCCCGCTCTACGAAGTGTTCATCGTTAAAGCTGCGCGAATGTCTCTAACTTCGCGCCCGCAAAGCGATTAAGTTTTGTATCGAAGATCTAAATTTTAAACGATTATTATTCTAAAGACAATTTTGAAAAAAAGTCAGGAGACTTTTACAGGTTTAAGTTTTATGAGAACTACAGAATAAGGAGCGCAAAGTCAGGAGACTTTGCGTAGCGAGGTAGCAAGATATAACGCTCGAAAAAATAATTTAAAATAAAAAAAATGAAAAAAGTATTACTTGCTATTGCATTTATTTGCAATACTGCCATTTATAGCCAAACATTTGATGGTGATCTAGGTTCTAAAAGTTTAAAATGGGCAACAGAACAAAAAGATTTTAACAAGCCTCCAAGAGTGGGAGTTGATCCTATGTCTATTAAGTTATGGGATAATTATGGGGGCTTAAATGCTCCTTCTGATTGGGGATCACTATTGGAAATAAGTGGTAAAACGAATCATTTGATTTCTCAACTTTATTTTGACAACACGTGGGATGGAGGCAGAATACTTTATAGAAGTGCATTTTATGATCAAAATAACTGGGAAAGCTGGCGTTATATTTTAGATTCTAAAAATGATGTTATTTCATCTAGAGATCTAAAAATAGCCGGAAACGGAAATAGTTATATTTCCGGAAATTTAGGTATCGGTACAACAAACCCAACTTCAAAACTTACAGTTGCCGGAAACATTCATGCTCAGGAAGTAAAAGTAACCATTAACGCAAGATTATTTCCTGATTATGTATTTGCTAACGATTATAAATTAAAATCGCTAAGTGAAGTAGAAGCTTATATCAAAGAAAATAGTCATTTACCTGAAATTCCATCGGCAAGTGAAATAGAGAAAAATGGATTAATGCTGGCAGAAATGAATTTAAGTTTGCTTAAAAAAATGGAGGAAATGACGCTCTATATGATTGAAATGAAGAAAGAGAATGAAAATCTTGTAAAGAATCAAGTATCATTAGAAAAAAGAATAGAGAAAATAGAAACAAAATAAATCATGAAGAAAAGATTGTTAATAGTAGCCTTGTTTGTTTGTCAAATTAATTTTGCTCAAAACTCATTTCCAGCGACAGGTCATGTTGGAATTGGAACAACCGTTCCTTCTCAATTATTAAGTTTGCATGGAAGCCATTCAGATTCCAAATTTTTACTTCATTCTATTGGCAAAGGAGATGATGCTGGACAAGCTGATCTAATGCTATGGGCAAGTGAGCCCGGATTAACATATTCCGGAGTTGGTATTGGAAACAATGTTAATAATTATTTTGGTGTAAATTTGTTAAATCCGGCAAGAGGAGGTTCTTATATTCGGTTGTTAGATAACTCGATGAGTTTCAATGTTGTATCTTCTGCTGGGGTTGACAAGCAGGCAATTGGTATAAATACAGAAGGTAATGTTGGTATTGGAACTACAAATCCTTCAAATATTCAAGGTTGGAGTAGAGTGTTAGATGTTGCTGGAATACATGATTCAAAAATTTTAGCAACCTCAGAAAATGCATCATATAAAGTTGGCATTTTTTCACACAATGAAAATTGGTATGGCGGCGGCGGATTTGTTGGCACAGAAAGCAATCATTCATTACACTTAATTACTAATTATAATGTAAAGATGTCTATTCTAACAAATGGCAATGTTGGTATTGGTACATTAAACCCAACTTCAAAACTTACAGTTGCCGGAAACATTCATGCTCAGGAAGTAAAAGTAACTGTCAATGCAGGATTAGTTCCTGATTATGTATTTGCCAATGATTATAAATTAAAATCGCTAAGTGAAGTAGAAGATTATATCAAAGAAAATAGTCATTTGCCGGAAATTCCATCGGCAGCTGAAATAGAGAAAAATGGATTAATGCTGGCAGAAATGAATTTAAGTTTGCTTAAAAAAATGGAAGAAATGACACTTTATATGATTGAACAAAACAAGCAGATTATAGATTTAAAAAGTCGATTAGGAAAAATAGAATCGGGTTTGGTGAAATAACCAAATATACAAATGTTAAAAAAGCGAGATTTATGTCTCGCTTTTTTTATTTGTCGAATTTTTTTTATCACCCATGTATTTTTATTAAATCCTCAATTTTTGTCTTAAATTTTATATGTATGCATACTATTTAAGTTTTGAAAAGCTTTGTTGTTGTGGTTAATTTAACAAAATAGAATATGGAAAAGTTAAAATACTGGCAAAAAAGATATGTTATATTAATTTTTTTTAACGTTTTTTTATTAATTCTAAAATTATTTGTATTTTGGTAGCATAAACTAACAAAAAAACCAACCAAATGAGAGTCTATTTGCTAATTATGTTGTTTTTCAGCGGAATTTCCTTTGCGCAGAATACAATTACTGGTTCTGTTACTGATGGTAACAAACAATCTATTCCCGGTGCCAATATTAATGTAGTTGGAACTTCAACCGGAGCTTCTACTGATTTTGATGGCTCCTTTAAATTAAACACTTCTGCAAAGCCACCTTTTACAATTAAGGTTTCGGCAGTAGGATTTACATCAAAAACAATAAATATTACATCTCCAAATCAAGTGGTAAATGTAAGTTTAAGCAGTGAAGAAAATAAGCTGGATGAAATTGTAGTTTCTGCATCAAGAACTCCGGAACGTGTTTTAGAATCTCCTGTTACAATTGAAAGAATGGGAATTCAGGACATCAAAAAAACGGCTTCTCCATCTTTTTATGACGGTATGGAAAACATGAAGGAGGTACAGATGAATACCAGTAGTATGACTTTTAAATCTGTTAACACCAGAGGATTCGCGACTGTAGCAAATACTCGTTTTATGCAATTGGTTGACGGAATGGATAACTCGTCTCCATTGCTGAATTTTGTACTTGGAAACATGATTGGAGTTTCAGAGATAGACGTTCAAAGTGTCGAGCTATTACCCGGAGCCTCATCTGCTTTGTACGGAGCAAATGCTTTTAACGGAATTTTATTCATGAATAGTAAAAGCCCGTTTACAAATCAAGGCGTTTCGACATATCTTAAAATAGGACAAACGTCTCAAAATGCAGCCGGTAATAACGGATATTATGATTTTGGAATGAGATTCGCCCACGCTTTTAATAAATATTTTGCTGCCAAAGCTAACTTTACATACATGCAGGCTACAGATTGGTATGCAACAGATTATAATGATAAAACCATTGCCGGAATAGACAGAAGTAATCCAAATTATGATGGAGTCAATATTTATGGTGATGAAGTTTCTACAAACATAAAAGGAGTAGGACAATCTTTGGCAGGTCTTGGATTAATTCCTGCCGGAGCTGTAAATTTACTGCCAAATGTTAATGTGAGCAGAACGGGTTATAAAGAAACAGATCTTACAGATAATAAAGCCGGAAATACTAAAATAGATTTCTCATTTCATGGAAGACCTTTTGGAGACGAAAGACTGGAAATTATCTGGCAAAGTAAATTTGGTTTTGGTAATGCTGTTTATCAGGGTGCAAACAGATATTATTTGAATGACTTTGCAATGCAGCAGCATAAATTGGAATTTAAAGGAAAAAATTTCTTTTTAAGAGGATACACAACATCTGAAGATGGAGGACATTCTTATGACATGGTATTTACAGGAATCAACGTAGATAGAAAATGGAAAGACGATAAAACATGGTTTGGTCAATATGCAGGAGCTTATGTTCAGTCAACTTTAGGCGGTGCTACACCAGAGCAAGCTCATGCTGCCGCAAGAACGACTGCTGATACAGGACGTTTTTTACCGGGTACAGCAGAATTTAAAAATGCTTTCAATGCGGTAATTAATGACGAAAGTGTATTGACAGGTTCTAAATTGGTTGATAATTCAAGAATATATCATTCTGATGCCAACTATAATTTTAAGGACATGATTAAATTTGCTGAAATTCAGGTTGGAGGATCTTTCAGATTGTATGAATTGAATTCGCATGGAAGAATATATACAGATGCTAATGGCCCAATTAATTATAATGAATATGGAGCTTATACACAATTAGCAAAAAAATTCATGGACGATCGACTAAAGTTTACAGGATCTATTCGTTACGATAAATCAAAAAACTTCGACGGAAATTTTTCACCTAGATTAGCCCTTGTGTATTCTGGAGGAGAAAAAAAGAATCACAACTTTAGAGGATCTTTTCAAACAGGTTTCAGAAACCCGTCTACACAAGATCAATATATAGGTTTTAATATTGGAAATGCTGTATTGATTGGTTCAGCTCCTGATAACCTGGCAAGATTTAGTGAAACATTTAATGTTAGTGCCGAAGGTCAGACATATAACGGGGGGCAAGCAACAAAAAACATGACCGGTGTAGATGCATACAATAACTCTTATCTGGCAAATTCAGTAACAGCATTTGCTGCGATGGCAGGAACTAATCCAGTTGCAGCGGCAGCATTGTTGCAAAAAACAAAAGCCAATTATGTAAAACCAGAAAAAGTAAAAGCTTTTGAGTTAGGATATCGCTCTGTTTATGAAGGTTTCTCCATAGATGTAAACGGATATTATAATATCTACAATGATTTTATTGGTAATCTTAATGTTATTTCTACTTATTACGGAACAGCTCAGGACAATCCTAATCTGGCTGCAGGAACAGCAGATCCGGGAGTTCAATCTGTACGTGCCATTCAAAACGGAGAATACAGAGCGTATCAATTATATACAAACTCAGATGTAGAAATTCATTCACTTGGTTTTGGTATTGGACTTTCTAAAAAAGTAATTGCTGATTTTGAAGTTGGAGTGAACTACAACTATGCTCAATTTGATTTTGATCAGGCGAAAGACCCAAGCTTTGAATCAGGTTTTAATACACCAAAACACAGAATTAAAGCGTCTATTGGAAATGAAAAATTATTTAAAAACTTCGGATTTAACGTAAGCGGAAGATGGAATAGTGAATATATGTGGGAATCAAGTTTTGCTGATGGATTAATTAAATCAGCTACGGTTATTGATGCGCAAATCAATTATGCAGTGCCGGTATTGAAATCTGTTTTCAAATTAGGAGCTGCAAATATTGGAGGAAAAGAATATACTCAGGTAATTGGAGCAGGAGCAATTGGACAGCAGTTTTTTGCTTCCTGGACAATCAATCCATAATGAAGTATTTCAGATAAAACAAATATGTTATTCGCTTCTCTTAGAATAATCCGGAAAGTGATAATTTTAAAATATATAAATTATGATAAAAAATTTCAAATGGCTTTTATTGGTTTCGTTGACCTTTGTAGCCTGTAATAGTGATGATGATGCGGTAACGGTAATCGATTCGGCTGATGGACTGCCTTTGACCTCAGGTTCTGCTAATTTTTCAAAATATGTTGCATTAGGGAATTCCCTGACTTCAGGTTTTAGTGATGGTGCCTTATTTAAAAAAGGACAGGAAGGAGCTTATACAAACATCTTAGCACAACAATTTAAACTTGTTGGTGGTGGAGAATTTAAAATTCCATATACAAATGATAATATTGGAGGACTGCTTTTTGGAGGACAATTTAATCCTGCTTTTGGTCCAAGATTATATTTTAACGGAACAGCACCGGTTCCTGTAACCGGAACACCAACAACAGAAGTGTTGAATCCGGCAATTGCTGCCGCAGGACCTTACAATAATACAGGAGTTCCGGGAGCAAAAAGTTTTCATTTATTATCTCCAACTTATGGAGATCCCGCCGGTTTAGCAGGCGGAACAGCAAATCCGTATTATGTGCGTTTTGCTCCAAACGGAACAACTTCGGTATTGGCGTATGCCATGAGCCAGACACCAACGTTCTTTTCTTTATGGATTGGAAATAATGATGTTCTTGGATATGCAACTTCAGGAGGAGACGGAACAAACCCAATTACACCGGTTTCTGGTGCAGCAGGCGTTGGCTTTGACGGAACTTATGGCGCACTTGTTACTACTTTAACTTCTGCGGGAGCAAAAGGAGTCGTGGCAAATATTCCTTATGTAACATCAATTCCGTTTTTTAAGACAGTTCCTTATAATCCTTTAACCGCATCTGTATTAGGAAGTGGAAATGTAGCAGTTGGTACAGCTACGATAAATGCATTGAATTCACAATTATACGGTCCGTTAAAACAGGCATTAACTGCTTTTGGAGCAGGAACAAGAATTAACTTATTATCAACAACGGCTTCAAATCCATTATTGATAAAAGATGAATCACTGACAAATTTATCAGTTCAGTTAACCGCTGCTTTTACGCCTACATTAGGTGCTCAGACAGCTGCTTTTTATGGTGCTGTTTTTGGACAGGCACGCCAGGCAACTGCAACAGACTTAGTGTTGTTAACAACACAAACTGCTATTGGGGCGGCTCCAACAGCTGCAAATTCAGGATTAGGAATGGCTCCGCCGGCACCTTTGGATAAATTTGGAATTACATATCCGCTACAGGATAAGTATGTATTGATTCCAACAGAAATTGCAGAATTAAAAGCAGCAACCGATGCATTTAACGGAATTATAAAATCACTTGCAGATTCTAAAGGCCTGGCTTTTGTAGATGCAAACACAATTATGAAACAAATTGATGAAGGCGGAATAGTGGCCAATAACTTTACAATGGCTTCTACTTTTGTAACAGGGGGAACTTTCTCTCTGGATGGGATTCATCCATCGCCAAGAGGTTACGCTTTTATTGCCAATAAATTTATTGAAGCAATTAATACGAAATACGGATCAAACCTGAAAGGAGTAAACGTAGGTAATTATCCTATCTTATATCCTGCGGTATTGCCGTAAAGCCCATTTTTTTAGTAAGAAAGCCACTCGTTTCTAAAATGTAGTGGCTTTTTTCATTTGTCAAAAAAATTGCCATTTTAGATATTTGAAGCCTGACTTTTAGGAATCAAACAAAAAGGCAGTATTTTTTATAAAAAAAATATTGATTTTATATTTTAAAAAATTATCTTTGCGCTCTGAAAAAAGAGGTATTTTCGATAAACCTAAATAGCTATTTAATAAATACATAAGTAATGTCAAAAGTAATAGGAAAAGTTGCTCAAATCATTGGACCAGTAGTTGACGTAGTTTTCAACGGTAAGGATGTTGAACTTCCAAAAATTTATGATTCACTAGAAATCACTAAAAAAGACGGAACATTATTAGTTCTAGAAGTGCAATCTCACATTGGAGAAAACACTGTTCGTACAATTTCTATGGACTCTACAGACGGTTTGTCAAGAGGATTTGAAGTAGTTGGAACAGGAAATCCAATCCAAATGCCAATCGGGCCAGATGTATATGGAAGATTATTTAATGTAATTGGAGATGCAATTGATGGTTTAGGAAACTTGCCAAAAACAGGAGAAAACGGTTTGTCTATTCACAGACAAGCACCTAGATTTGAAGATTTATCAACTTCATCAGAAGTTTTATTCACAGGTATTAAAGTAATCGATTTGATTGAACCTTATGCAAAAGGTGGTAAAATTGGATTGTTTGGTGGTGCAGGTGTTGGTAAAACAGTATTGATTCAGGAGTTGATCAACAATATCGCAAAAGGTCACGGTGGACTTTCAGTATTCGCAGGAGTAGGTGAAAGAACACGTGAAGGAAATGACTTACTTCGTGAGATGTTAGAGTCAGGAATTATTAAATACGGTGATGATTTCATGCACTCTATGGAAAATGGAGGATGGGATTTATCTAAAGTAGATATGCCGGGAATGAGAGAGTCTAAAGCTACTTTCGTTTTTGGACAAATGAATGAGCCTCCTGGAGCTCGTGCACGTGTAGCACTTTCAGGATTATCTATCGCTGAATATTTCCGTGATGGAGCAGGAACTGATCAGGGTAAAGACGTATTGTTTTTCGTTGATAACATCTTCCGTTTTACACAAGCAGGTTCTGAGGTATCAGCACTTTTAGGACGTATGCCTTCTGCAGTAGGATACCAACCAACTTTGGCAACAGAGATGGGAGCTATGCAAGAGCGTATTACATCTACAAACAAAGGATCTATTACATCTGTACAGGCGGTTTACGTTCCTGCGGATGATTTAACGGATCCGGCGCCGGCAACAACATTTGCTCACTTAGATGCAACAACAGTATTGTCTCGTAAAATTGCTGAGTTAGGTATTTATCCGGCGGTTGACCCGTTAGATTCTACTTCAAGAATTTTAACTCCTCAAATTTTAGGAGCTGAGCATTATGACTGTGCACAAAGAGTAAAAGAAATTCTTCAAAAATACAAACAATTGCAGGATATCATTGCGATCTTAGGTATGGAAGAATTATCTGAAGAAGATAAATTATCAGTATCAAGAGCACGTCGTGTTCAACGTTTCTTATCTCAGCCTTTCCACGTAGCGGAGCAATTTACAGGTATTCCTGGAGTTTTGGTTGACATTAAAGATACTATCAAAGGATTTAACATGATTATCGACGGTGAGTTAGATCATCTTCCGGAAGCAGCTTTCAACTTGAAAGGTTCTATTCAGGATGCTATCGAAGCCGGAGAAAAAATGTTGGCTGAAGCTTAATATAATTATGAATTATGAGTTATAAATTATGAGTTTCAACTCACTTATAACTTATAACTCATAACTTATAACTCATAACTAAAAAAAGATGATTTTAGAAATAGTATCACCAGAAGCAAAATTATTTTCAGGAGAAGTAACATCTGTTACATTACCCGGAGTTGATGGAAGCTTTCAAATATTGAATAATCACGCTCCTATTGTTTCTATTCTGGAAAAAGGAACTGTAAAAATTGCAGCTCCAAAATTTAATTTTTCTAAAGAGGTAGCGGGCAAATTCACGAAAGTAAATGAACAGACCTATACATTAGAGATCAATTCAGGTACAATCGAGATGAAAGACAATAAAGTAATTGTTTTAGTTGACTAAGACAATTTCAAAATAAATTTAAAAGCCATTCGCTATTGTGAATGGCTTTTTTTATTGCTTTATCTATGTCAAATTTCATAAAGAATTTTATATTGACATCAATTTCATAACTTTGCTTTTATGAAATTACCAGAAAATCTTATACAGAAATTAGAAAATCGAAAGGAAAATAATTCGCTTAGAAAATTGCCAAGTTTTAATAATCTTGTCGATTTTTCTTCTAATGATTATATTGGTTTTTCTAAGTCAGAAACTATTTTCAGGCAGACACACCATTATTTAGTAGAAAACGAAATTATACAAAACGGAGCAACAGGTTCCCGATTGATTTCTGGAAATCATGATGCATACCAAAATGCAGAAACTTTTATTGCGCAATTTCATGAGGCAGAATCGGCTTTAATTTTTAATTCGGGTTACGATGCCAATGTTGGTTTTTTTAGCGCTGTACCGCAAAGAAATGATGTTATATTGTATGATGAATTAAGTCACGCTTCAATTAGGGACGGAATCATAATGTCGAATGCAAAATCGTATAAATTCAATCACAATGATTTTGAAGATTTAGAACGATTGATTCAAAAGTTTCCTGAAACAAATATTTACATTGTAACAGAAACCGTCTTTTCTATGGATGGTGATAGTCCAAACCTCGAAGAATTAGTTTTACTTTCTGAAAAATACAATTGTTATTTAATTGTTGATGAAGCGCATACTTTGGGTGTTTTTGGAGAAAAAGGGGAAGGTTTAACGCAATATTTAAAACTTCACGATCGAATTTTCGCCAGAATAATGACTTTTGGAAAAGGATTAGGCTGTCACGGAGCAGCAGTTTTAGGCAGTTTGGATCTTAAAGAATATCTGGTCAATTTTGCCAGAAGCTTTATTTACACCACAGGATTATCACCGCATTCTGTAATTACAATTCTCACCGCTTACCAACATTTAGAAATCGAAAAAGAAACAATCGAAAAGTTGCGTCAGAATATTGTGTTTTTTAATCAGCAAAAGAATTTATTAGGATTAAAGCCAATGTTTGTGCGAAGTAAATCAGCCATTCAATCGGCAATAATTCCAGGCAATCAAAATGTTAAACAATTGGCTCAACAGCTACAGGATAAGGGTTTTGATGTAAAGCCAATATTGTCGCCAACCGTTCCCGAAGGTCAGGAACGTTTACGTTTTTGCATTCACAGTTATAATTCAGAAGAAGAAATCAGCGCTGTTTTAGCCTTATTGGCTAACTTTGTATTTTAATTATTATTACACAGAGATACACAAAGAAAACACAAAGCGACACAGACTTTGTGGATCTTTTTTGCTTTGCGAATCTCTGCGAAACCAAAGTTTATGAAACTATTTATAACCGGTATTTCTACCGATGTTGGAAAAACAATAACTTCGGCAATTGTAGTTGAAGCTTTAGAAGCAGATTATTGGAAACCTGTGCAGGCAGGAGATTTGGATAATTCTGACAGTCACAAAGTTAAAAATCTATTAAGTTGTCATACTGAGGGGAGTCGAAGTGCCAAATCGCAATTCTACCCAAATGCTTACAAATTAAACACACCGGCAAGTCCGCATTTGGCAGCAGAAATTGACGGAATTACAATTGATTTGAAACAAATTAAGGAACCAAAAACAGATAATCATTTGGTTATTGAAGGCGCCGGCGGAATTTTTGTTCCGTTAAACGAAAAAGATTCGATCATAGATTTAATTCAGCCCGATTATAAAGTGATTGTAGTTTCAAGACATTATCTGGGAAGCATCAATCATACTTTACTGACGATTGAAGCCATTCGAAATCGAGGTTTAGAGGTTGCCGGAATTATCTTTAGCGGAAGCGAAAACAAATCAACAGAAAGTTTAATTCTCAATAAAACCGGCATAAAATGCATCGGAAGAATTGATGAAGAACCGTATTTCGATCAAAATGTAATTAAAGAATACGCCGATTTATTCAGAGACAACTTATTAGAATTGTAAAATGGGATTTGTGAAAAGTAAAATGTTAGTGTCTTACATTTCACAAGATATATCCCAAGCTAAAAATGTAAAAAGTAATTTGTGAAATGTAAAATGACAGCATTTTACATCTTACATCTCACAAAAAAAACATCTCACTACCATGACTTTAACAGAAAAAGACAGCCAATATCTTTGGCATCCTTATACACAACATAAAACAGCACAAACGCCAATTGCAATTTCAAGGGGTGAAGGCGCTTTGCTTTGGGACGAAAATAATAAAGAATATATTGATGCGATTGCTTCGTGGTGGGTAAACCCTTTTGGGCACAGCAATAAATTTATTGCCGATGCGATTTACAAACAATTAACGACTTTAGAACATGTTTTGTTTGGTGGTTTTACACACGAACCAGCGATAAAAGTTGCCGAAAAACTAATGGAGATTTTACCTGAAAATCAGCAGAAAGTTTTCTTTTCAGATAATGGTTCTACGGCCGTTGAAGTAGCGATAAAAGTAGCGCTTCAGTATTTTTTCAACAAAAATGAAAAGCGAACGACAATTATTGCTTTCGAAAATGCTTTTCACGGCGATACTTTTGCAGCAATGGCAGCAAGCGGAATCTCCTTTTATACGCAGGCATTTCAGGGAATGTTTATTGATGTCGTTCGAATTCCGGTTCCGGTAAAAGGGCAGGAACAGGCAAGTTTTGATGCTTTGAAAGCAGTAATTAAAAGTCATAATTGTGCCGGATTTATTTTTGAACCTTTGGTACAAGGCGCTGCCGGAATGGTGATGTATGAGCCGGAAGCATTAGCAAAACTGATCCAGATTTGTGCAGCAAATAAAGTCCTGACGATTGCCGATGAAGTAATGACGGGCTTTGGTAAAACAGGCAAAACTTTTGCAATGGATTATGTTGCTGAACAGCCCGATATGATTTGTTTGTCGAAAGCATTAACGGGCGGAACAATTCCGATGGCAATTACCACTTTTACGCAGGAAGTTTTTGATGCTTTTTATGATGATGATATTAATAAAGCCTTATTTCACGGACACACTTTTACAGCAAATCCAACGGGTTGTGCGGCAGCTTTGGCAAGTATCGATTTGTTGCAGACTCCCGAAATGCAGGCTAATATTGAAAGAATAAATAAAAGCCATTTAAATTTTGAACAGAAAATCGAAAAGCATACAAAAGTGATCACAGCCAGAACTTTGGGTGTTATTTTTGCAGTTGAAATCAAATCAGATTCCGAAGAAAGTTATTACGGATCTATGCGTACAAAACTGTACAATTTCTTTATTGATAAAGGCGTTATTTTACGTCCGGTTGGTAATATTGTTTATGTTTTACCACCGTACATAATGACTGATGAGCAGCTTCAAAAAGTATATGCTATTATTGAAGAAGCCATTGAAATGGTCTAATTTTGCATTTTGCAATTAAATAAAATATTTTGAATACACAAAAAATCTCCATAACAGCCTTTTCTTCGATTTCTCCTTTAGGGAATAATGCTGATGCTGTTTGGAAAAAATATCTTGATAATCAACATTGTTTTTCGAAACAGTTTTTAGACCAACAAGAAACTTCTGTAGCTGCTCTTGAAGAAGAATCGAAGCAAATTATTGCAGAAGTTCGGGAATCTGACATAAAATATAAATTCTTAGACGATTCAGTTTTATTTGCTTTGGCGGCTTCGCGAAAAGCGGTGCAAAAAGCAGGCTGGAAAGAAGATGATGTTTTCGGAATCAATATTGGTTCTTCGCGTGGAGCAACAGATTTATTCGAAAAACATTATAAAGAATATATCGATACCGGAAAAGCACAAACCTTAGCTTCGCCAACAACTACGTTAGGAAATATTTCGTCGTGGATTGCACACGATTTGCAAAGTACAGGTCCGGAAATTTCACATTCTATTACATGTTCTACAGCACTTCATGCATTATTAAACGGAGTGGCATGGTTAAAATCCGGAATGGCCGATAAGTTTTTGGTCGGTGGAAGTGAAGCTCCGTTGACCGATTTTACAATTGCCCAAATGCGAGCTTTAAAGATTTATTCGCGTATTGATCAGGAAAACGAATCGTGGCCAAATCTTGCTTTTGATTTTGAGAAAACACAAAACACCATGATTTTGGGCGAAGGTGCCGCAGTTTGTTGTTTAGAAGCCGGAGAGAAAGAAAATGCAATTGCTTATGTAACCGGAGTAGGGTATGCAACCGAAATTTTAGAACATAATATTTCGATTTCAGCCGAAGCAGATTGTTTTCAAAAGTCTATGAAAATGGCATTAAAAGATCATAATTTGGATGAAGTTGATATAATCGTAATGCATGCGCCCGGAACCATAAAAGGAGATATAACAGAATTGCGTGCCATTGAAAAAGTATTCGGAGAGAAATTACCTTTATTAACGACCAATAAATGGAAAATAGGACACACTTTTGGAGCTTCAGGAATACTAAGTTTAGAACTGGCGCTTTTAATGATAGAGAATAATACTTTTATTGATGTTCCTTTTTCAGAAAAGCAAAATCAGAAGAAAGTAATAAAAAAGGTTTTAATTAATGCTGTTGGTTTTGGAGGAAATGCTGTTAGTATTTTAATTGAAAAAGCATAATAACTTAATAAAATAACAATAAAAAAAATCCCAAATTCCATATAGGAGCTTGGGATTTTTTATTTGCGGATTATGATTTTCTAATTAAAAATAATCTTTTTAGTAGTTGTAAAGTCATTATCAAGAGTCACTTTTACCAAGAGTACCTGATTTGATGACTGCAGGTTTTGGATTTGAAGTTCGCTTGTTCCCACTTTCTTTTTATTGTAAAGCAGTTTTCCTGTTACATCAAAAATCGTTACTTCCTTAATGTTTTCTTTTGAAGAAGTTACTTTGACTGTTTTGTCTTTTACCGAAACCAGAAGACCATTTTCTACATTTTCAAAATCTCCCGTTCCAAGTGTTTTGTTGGTATAACGCAATACAAGACGATCGGCAAAAGTTCCCGCTTCGGTTGTAAAGGTGTATTTACCTGTTTTTAAATTATAAATGGTGTTGGTTTTTTTGTCTTCTATATAAATATTTTGACTCGTTAAATCACCGTCTGCTTCATCGATCGAAATGGTGAAATCTCCAGCAATGGTAGTGCGGTATCCAAGGGGAACCAAATCAGTATCTTCAAAAGGCAATGCACGCGCCTGAATTACGTAGTTATTGCCATTGGCAACGCTATAGAAATCAAGGTACGGATTGGCATCAAAACTTACCCCGTCGTATCTTTTTTCGTATTCGTTAGTTGCGCCTGCCACATACCCTACAAGCATTTGTTTGAAAGCACCTCCTGCATTGGTCATGTTTAACCACACGCGGTGTTTTTCATCGCTTTGTGCTGATTTAAAAAACTGGCTGTTATTGGCTGCCCCAAGTCTCATACCGTTGTTAAAGGTAACGGTTCCGGCAGTTGTGGCGCTTATAAAAAAGGATTGTCCCGCACCTACGTTTCCTGATGGTTTGGCGTTGTTGTTTCCCGGAATGCTTCCGCTTAGGGCAGATTCACTTGTAGCCACACCTCCGGTTAAATTATAACTCGCATAATCGGTTGAGCTGTATTGGTAGGCTCCCGATAAAACCACAGGGGTATTATGGGTCCAGAAATAAAGCGTTCCGTCTAAAAACAGGTTGTCGTCTAAAAATTTCTTGGCATTCAAAGCTGACGGATATGGATTTCCTACCAAATAGTATTTGCCTGCCGTCATGGTCTCTCCTGCTATGATACCGTTGTTTGGCACGCCAATAAAGGGAGCCGTATAATCTGCTTTTGCTGTTGTTGAATAGGTTTGCGGACCACGAATGATATATCCTTTTCCGACTACCATATTGTTGTTTCTGTTGGTTGATACCCAGTTGTCGCCATTAAAGCCAAAATATTTATCTGACAGGGTTAATGGTGAAACATCAATAAGTTTTTGTGGGCTTACCGGTGTTGACCAGTAGGTGAAATCGGCGCGGCGTATCTGCGCAGTGATACGGTTATAGGTTATCTTTCCTGAATTGACACCGT
Source organism: Flavobacterium sp. N1736 (assembly GCF_025947065.1). Classification (NCBI taxonomy): domain Bacteria; kingdom Pseudomonadati; phylum Bacteroidota; class Flavobacteriia; order Flavobacteriales; family Flavobacteriaceae; genus Flavobacterium; species Flavobacterium sp. N1736. The sequence continues at coordinate 3,658,600 of NZ_CP109994.1, read as the reverse complement.
TGTTGTTTACCTGAACCAGACTTGAGTGGTTGTCAAATGTTAATGATGCTGTTGGCGTAACGGTAAGTCCGTTTACGATATTCAGCGTACGGTTTGAAGGTACTGTTATGGCTATTCCCGGATTAATGGTAAGTGAACAGGCATTTAAATCTGCCGATACGGTAAAAGCCCCCGCAATAATAGCAGCTTTTGTGGTATCAGGTATACCATTTGACCAAACTGAACCATTCCAGGTTGTTGAAGATTGGTCGGTGATGATAGCATCAGATGAAACTATCGAGGTACAAGTACCATTACTTACCGTAAATTGATAAGTTCCTGCCGCAAGACCCGTAACGGTATAGCTTGTTCCTGAATTGTATATTGTATTTGAAGCGAATCCTGTTTGATATATTGTCCAGCTGCCAGCAGGCAAGTTCGTTAAAGTTACACTTCCTAATGTTGTACATGTAATATCAGTTGGCGTTCCTACAGTTGGTGCGGTTGGTAAAGGATTTACTGTAACGGCAGATGATGATGTTGCAGAAACTGCAGTACATCCGTTTGGAACAGTTTTATAATTAATCGTTACTGTTTTGCTTCCTGTCGTTTTATAGGTTAAAGTCACAGTATTGTCTGCAGCAGTTCCACCAGAAACAATCGCATAATCAGTTCCTGCAACTCCGGAGAACCCCCAAACATAATTACTCATTGATGGTTCTGTCGTATAAGTAACAGAAGTACCAATACACGTTGAGGTTAATGGCTGTGCAGTAAATGTTGGTGTTGGCAAAGCGTTTACTGTAACAGCAGATGATGATGTTGCAGAAACTGCAGTACATCCGTTTGGAACAGTTTTATAATTAATCGTTACTGTTTTGCTTCCTGTCGTTTTATAGGTTAAAGTTACAGTATTGTCTGCAGCGGTTCCTCCAGAAACAATCGCATAATCAGTTCCTGCAACTCCGGGGAACCCCCAAACATAATTACTCATTGATGGTTCTGTCGTATAAGTAACAGAAGTGCCAATGCACGTTGAGGTTAATGGCTGTGCGGTAAATGTTGGCGTTGGCAAAGCGTTTACTGTAACGGCAGATGATGATGTTGCAGAAACTGCAGTACATCCGTTTGGAACAGTTTTATAATTAATCGTTACTGTTTTGCTTCCTGTCGTTTTATAGGTTAAAGTCACAGTATTGTCTGCAGCAGTTCCACCAGAAACAATCGCATAATCAGTTCCTGCAATTCCAGGGAACCCCCAAACATAATTACTCATTGATGGTTCTGTCGTATAAGTAACAGAAGTACCAATACACGTTGATGTTAATGGCTGTGCGGTAAATGTTGGCGTTGGCAAAGCGTTTATTGTAACGGCAGATGATGATGTTGCAGAAACTGCAGTACATCCGTTTGGAACAGTTTTATAATTAATCGTTACTGTTTTGCTTCCTGTCGTTTTATAGGTTAAAGTCACAGTATTGTCTGCAGCGGTTCCGCCAGAAACAATCGCATAATCAGTTCCTGCAATTCCGGAGAACCCCCAAACATAATTACTCATTGATGGCTCTGTCGTATAAGTAACAGAAGTGCCAATACACGTTGAGGTTAATGGCTGTGCAGTAAATGTTGGTGTTGGCAAAGCGTTTACTGTAACGGCAGATGATGATGTTGCAGAAACTGCAGTACATCCGTTTGGAATAGTTTTATAATTAATCGTTACTGTTTTGCTTCCTGTCGTTTTATAGGTTAAAGTCACAGTATTGTCTGCAGCGGTTCCTCCAGAAACAATTGCATAATCAGTTCCTGCAACTCCGGGGAATCCCCAAACATAATTACTCATTGATGGTTCTGTCGTATAAGTAACAGAACTACCAATACATGTTGAGGTTAATGGCTGTGCAGTAAATGTTGGTGTTGGCAAAGCGTTTACTGTAACAGCAGATGATGATGTTGCAGAAACTGCAGTACATCCGTTTGGAACAGTTTTATAATTAATCGTTATTGTTTTGCTTCCTGTCGTTTTATAGGTTAAAGTCACAGTATTGTCTGCAGCAGTTCCGCCAGAAACAATCGCATAATCAGTTCCTGCCACTCCTGGGAATCCCCAAACATAATTACTCATTGATGGCTCTGTCGTATAAGTAACAGAAGTGCCAATGCACGTTGAGGTTAATGGCTGTGCGGTAAATGTTGGTGTTGGCAAAGCGTTTACTGTAACAGCAGATGATGATGTTGCAGAAACTGCAGTACATCCGTTTGGAACAGTTTTATAATTGATCGTTACTGTTTTGCTTCCTGTCGTTTTATAGGTTAAAGTCACAGTATTGTCTGCAGCAGTTCCACCAGAAACAATTGCATAATCAGTTCCTGCAATTCCGGGGAATCCCCAAACATAATTACTCATTGATGGTTCTGTCGTATAAGTAACAGAACTACCAATACATGTTGAGGTTAATGGCTGTGCGGTAAATGTTGGTGTTGGCAAAGCGTTTACTGTAACGGCAGATGATGATGTTGCAGAAACTGCAGTACATCCGTTTGGAACAGTTTTATAATTGATCGTTACTGTTTTGCTTCCTGTCGTTTTATAGGTTAAAGTCACAGTATTGTCTGCAGCAGTTCCACCAGAAACAATCGCATAATCAGTTCCTGCAACTCCGGGGAATCCCCAAACATAATTACTCATTGATGGCTCTGTTGTATAAGTAACAGAAGTACCAATACACGTTGATGTTAATGGCTGTGCAGTAAATGTTGGTGTTGGTAAAGGATTAACCACTACTGTTACAGGTGTTGATGTTACTGTTGATGAACATGCTCCATTAATAACAACATCATAATTACCTGCATTTGTTCCTGTAGGATTTGTTAGCGTAAGTGTGTTGGTTCCTTGTCCAGAAATTACACCTCCATTAACAACAGGAGTTCCTGCTAATCTCCAGGAGTATGTTAACCCTGATCCTGTTGCAGCAACTGTAATTGATCGTGTACCGGCACCAGAACAAACAGCCAAAGGAGCAGCTGGCTGAGTTGTTATAACAGCAGAAGTCATATCAACTAAAACAGGTGTAGATATTACAGAAGAAGCACCACAAGTTATTGTAGCCCGATAATATGTTTTTACTGTTTGAGATGTTGTAAATTTAGCTTTAGAATTTGCCGAATCTAAGAAAGTAATATTTAGATCATCAATACTATGTTTATCTTTGGATCCACCGGTACGGGCAGAAAACTTAAACTTCCAAGTTGTTTTGTCTGCTGCTGCAAAACCAGGTAATAACAATTTAGAAACCACTGTTTCCATTGTTCCTGAAGGATTTTGAATGCCTAATGTTAAATATCCATCAGTATCAACATATAAATTTACATCTTTATAAGTAGCAGTTCTTAAATTGAAAGGGGCGTTTATTGCTGTATTAAAAATAGAAGTGTTATTATATAGTATTCTAACACGGCTTCCCTCAGCAACGCCTTCGTTATCATAAGTATCAAATTGTATTCTAAGTCCTGATCCTTCTCCGCTTTCGCCACCTCCGGCATCAGCTGCAAAACCACCGCCGTAGCTTAAACTCAGACCATCGGCACCTACTGTTCCGCCATCTTCTATTCTATATTTATAAGTAACCGTAAAAGGAGTAATATTCGCGGTATTTGCTTTATCTATCAAAAGACCTCCATTATGACCAGTTAACGGAGTGTCTGTTAAGACTGCTACCCCGCCTGTAATTTGCGTATCGGTTCCACCATAAATGGCTATATTTCCAACAGTTGAACCAGACGCTTGATCAACATTAAAGTTACTGTTAAAGAAAGCAATTGTTGGTGTTGCCGAACTTGACCACGGACCTGTTAATAACGAAGAGCTTTCCCATAAATAAGTGGCACCATCACTAAAAGTATTCCCTAGTGAAAGTGTAAAAGGCACATTCGGACAAACAGTTGATGCTGTTGAAGCTGTACTAACAGGACTTGGCAAAACACCTGTACATCCTGACTGAAGCGTTATTGTATAGTCTTCTACCTGACCAGTACTTGCATTTACCGTACAAGGAGTTGAATTAGGAGTATTACCAAGAAGTCCGATAATGCGCATTTTTATAGAAGTACCCGTAGCTCCCGGAGGTACTTGAAAATATACTGAAGCCGCTTTCTCATCAATTCCTGAAGAATTTCTTATTGTTCCAATATCTATTGGTCCTTCACCTGAATCAACAAAATCCCCGTCTCCATTCCAATCAAAGAATGCAGTATAATATATATTTACATCTCCGGTTGTATTTCCTTTAACTACTAATGAGTAATAATCTCCTTTGTTTAGTGTTGTAGTCGCTGTACCTGATGGAATATTCTCGTAAGCTGTTGTGCTGGTTTCAGAAGTTACAGAACTCAAACTATTCAATGTAACCTTTGTTATAGGCGCTACTCCTGCAAAAGACATACATGAATCTGTACTGATTGTTACGATACTTGTTGCAGTGTTAAAATAAGCTGTAAGTATATTTGCTGGTGGAGCAGAAGAAGTTGTTCCTCCATAAACTCCTGAAGATCTCGTCAATGCTCCTGTTACTAAAGCTGCCGCTGTGTGTGTTGTTCCAAAACTTCCTAAAGTAGCTTTAGCAGTTCCTGTTATGGTTAAGATATTAGTAATAGTTGTGATTGCAGAAAATGTTTTAGTTCCACTTCCAGACAAAGTTAAATTGTAAAAACTTGAACGAAGTGTATTTTGTGCGGCACCATTTAAGTTAACTGTACCGGTTGCAGGTAAAAAATTAGTCGCTGTTCCACTAAATGGATTTGTGGCAGATAAATTAATTATACTTGCTCCTCCATTTAAAGTTCCGTTTGTAAGTGTTACAGATAAAAAAGAGTGAGATAATCTTGTTCCTAAGTTTAACGTTCCATTACTACCACTTAATATTAAAGTGTTACCTGAAACATTTCCTGTAAAAGTTGCTGTGCCCCCAGTTTTTGTCATTGTGACATTTCCTGTTGTTGTAAAACCGGCAATACTTTGATTAGAAGTCCCTGCCAATGTTATTGCTGAACTGCCTGCTGTAATGCCGCCTCCGTTTGTAAAGTTACCACCTAAAGTTAATCCAAAATTACCTGTTGCAAGAGTAGTTCCTCCTTCGGTACTTAGGTTACCATTAACAATTGTGGCTGCTGCTAAAGTTTTGGTCCCGCTTCCCCCTGATGTAATTAAATTGTTATAAGTTGTATTATAGATTGTTTGATTTCCTGCTCTGTCATAATTAACTGTAGCACCCGTACCATTTAAGGATATTGTGTTTAAACCAGTACCTGATAAAGTAAAAGGGCTGTTAGTTGCACCTAATAATAAGGTTCCTGATTGTGCTCCGGTTGCCATCGAAAAAGTCGATGTATTTGATCCATTCTCGTTAGTTGTAGTTAATTGACCATCTAGATTGACAGTACCACTTTGAAGATAAAATGCAGCATTATTGACATTTCCTCCACTTCTACTACCATAAAGCGTCAAATTTCCTGTTATGTTGAAATTTGAAATTGTTGAAGTTATAGCTGTATTAATATCCGTAGTAGGATTTAGAGTTGTACCAACAGTCACAGAAGCAGAATTTAAAGTTCCTGCACCACTAATAATAGCCGATCTGGAAATTGAAATAGCCGATTCGCCAGTTATTGCACCGCTAACCGTTAAAGTAAATCCTGAATTTACGGTCAAAGTATTAGTAGCAGTTCCTCTAAATGTAATAGAAGTACAAGCTGCATCTGCTGTAACGGTAATTGTATGTCCCTCAATGTAAACAATATCTCCAGCAACTGGAACACTTGCACCAGAGGCTCCGCCTGAATTCACTGACCATGTTAAGGGAGAATTCCAGCTTCCACTATTTACTGAATATCTAGTAGCCGCATTAGTAAATGAAGCAACAAAAAACATCGCAAGAAAAAGGAATTTTAAATTGTGAGTTAAGACTTTTTCTGAAAAAGATTTAAAGAATAAAGACTCAACTAGTAAGAGTAGTTTTCTAATCATATCGTTGTGGTATTTGTGATTATTATCTCTAGGAATTCTCGGTTTTTCTTTAAAAAAATAAAATACTGATATTTAACCACTTACGATTTTTTGATTTAAACGGTTTTAATTATTTAGTGTTAAAATAAATTTTAACATTTTGAAAGCATTTTTTTACAAATGAAATTTTCAAAATAGATACACCAAAACCAGTTCAACTTTCAAAAAAAGTTAACTATTTAAATATCAGAACTTTTTAAAATAAAGTATTCCTTTTAAGATTATTCTATTCCAAATAAACCATAAAAAAGAGTTTCTTACAAGTGTTTTATTTTAAAAATTAACTTTTTCGACCAATAACATCATTTACCGACTAAATGCATTTTTTTATGTTAACTAAAATCACATTGCTTTAAAAACCCTACTTTTTATACCTACAATTTTTTATTATATCAACAAAAAAAAGCCCACTTGCATTTAAACAAGTGGGCTTTTAGCAGTAATATTGCTTTCTAGTAGACTATTTTGTATGTTTTTATTAAATTGGTTTCTAAAATTACCTTGATTAATAAAACCTGATCACTTGCCTTTAAATTGTCAATTTTAACAATTGTATCTGATAATTTCGTCTTTTTATAAATCATTTTACCTGAAAGATCATAAACGTAAATAGTGTCTATTTTTTCTGTATCAGATGTAACCGTAATTATCTTGTTTTGAACAGCAACCATTACATTTTTATTACTTGTTTCAAATTCTCCCGTTGCTAATGTTTTGTTTGTAAATCGTAATACAAAACGATCTGTAAAAGTTCCGGTTGATGTTGAAAAAGTATAATTACCCGACTGTAAATCATGAATTGTGTTCGTTTCTTTATCTTCTAAATAAATGGCATGACTGCTTAAATCACCATCTGCATGATCTATCGAAATTGTAAAATCACCCATAATTGTACTTCTATAACCTAGCGGGACTATATCCTCATCATTAAACGGAAATGCCCGACCCTGAATTACATATTTTTTATCATTGTCAATACTGTAAAAGTCCAGATATGGATTACCATCGAATGTTTCGCCATCATATCTGGTTTCATACTCATTAGTGGCTCCTTCAACATAACCAAGCAGCATTTGTTTGAAAGCTCCGCCGTCATTTGTCATATTAAGCCATATGCGGTGTCTTTCTACTAGTGCATCTGATGTATTTGTTGATTTAAAAAACTGCGTATTGTCTATTCCTCCAAATCGCATTGCGTTGGTAAAGCTTACTGTTCCCGCATTAATAGCTGTTGCGAAAAAAGATTGTCCGGCAGCAATTTTTCCACTTGGAGGATTGTTGTTGTTTCCCGGAACGCTTCCGCTAATGGCAGATGTACCTACACTACCAGTCCTGTTATAACTGGCATAATCATCTGAATTATACTGATAAGCACCAACTAAAACCACAGGAGTATTATGTGTCCAGAAATATAGTGTTCCATCTAAAAAAAGATTAGCATCTAAAAAAAGATTTGAGTCAAGTGCCGAAGGATAAGGATTTCCGATTAGATAATATTTACCGGCTACGACAGTTTCTCCAAAAAGATCACCATTGTTTGGTTTGCCAATAAAAGAAGCCGGATAAGGTACTTTTGTCGTATTTGAATAATTTTGAGGACCGCGAATAATATATCCTTTACCCACAACCATATTGCTGTTGCGATTGATATTTACCCAGCTATCACCATTAAAGCCAAAATATTTATCTGATAATGTCAAGGATGAAACATCGATAAGTCTTTGAGGACTTACGGGTGTAGACCAATAAATAAAATCGGCTTGACGAATTGGCGTACTGGTTCGTTTATAAGTAATATCACCCGTATTAACAGCATTTGTAATTTGCAGTAAACTTGAGTTATTTTCAAAAACTAAACTGCCACCATTATTTGTCAGCGAATTGGTTAGCGTTAAAGTGTCAAAAGATTGAATTGTGATATTTACGCCCGGATTTACAGTACAGCTACAAGCTCTAATATTTCCAGAGCCTCCGCCTGCGGTAACAAAGTTTCCTGCAAAAACTATATTCTGATCTTGTGTTGGCGTTCCGTTAGACCATGAAGTTGTATAGGTATTTGTAATCAATCCCGGCACTACCGCATCTGTAGAAATTAATGAAGTACAAGTTCCATTGCTAACCATAAAAGTGTATGTATTAGCAGAAAGCCCTGAAATGGTAACCGCTGTTCCTGAATATGGCTCTGTTATAGCGCCCGGATATAAGGTTAATGTTCCTCCAACCGGTAATCCGCTTAAAGCAATGCTTCCAGTAGGAATCATACATGTGGGCGGCGTTATTGTTCCAATAACTGGCGCCGAAGGTGACGCATTTATCAAAACATTAAAGTTAACACCTGTTGAAGTACAAGAATTACCATTTTTTACAGTCAATGTTCCGGTGTAAGTTCCCGCCGCAGTTCCCGCCGGTATAGCAATAGTAAGTGGACTTGCTGATAATGTAGCGTCCGTTACGGTTACAAAAGTATTCGTTGGAGAAGCATTCCAGACAATACTGTATGTTGTTGGAGAATTTGTGGTTGCGGTATAAGTCAAAGTTGTATTTTGAGCGCCCGCACTTGAACAGACTGGCGTAACAGTGCCAAGCGTAATTGTTGGCAACGGATTTACAACCACATTAAAATTCACTCCCGGACTTGAAGTACAGGAATTTCCATTTGCTACGGTTATTGTTCCGGTGTAAGTTCCCGCCACAGTTCCCGCAGGAACAGCAATCGTAATTGGACTTGCGTTTAAAGTCGCATTGGTAATTGCTGCAAAAGTATTCGTGGGAGAAGCATTCCAAACAATACTATAAGTTGTCGGGGTTTGTGTGGTCGCACTATAAGTCAAAGTTGTATTTTGAGCAATGCCCGTTGCGCATACAGGCGCAACTGTTCCAAGGGTAATTGTTGGCAGCGGATTTACAACCACATTAAAATTCACTCCCGGGCTTGAAGTACAAGAATTACCATTTGCTACGGTTATTGTTCCGGTGTAAGTTCCGGCTGCAGTTCCCGCTGGTACAGCAATTGTTATCGGACTTGCGTTTAAAGTCGCATTAGTAACCGCTGCGAAAGTATTTGTGGGAGAAGCGTTCCAAACAATGCTGTATGTTGTTGGTGAATTTGTGGTTGCGCTATAAGCCAACGTTGTATTTTGAGCAATGCCCGTTGCACATACAGGTGCAACCGTTCCAAGGGTAATTGTTGGCAACGGATTTACAACCACATTAAAATTCACTCCCGGACTTGAAGTACACGTATTTGCATTTCTTACGGTTATTGTCCCGGTATAAGTTCCGGCTGCAGTTCCCGCAGGTACAGCAATTGTAATTGGACTTGCGTTTAAAGTCGCATTAGTAACTGCGGCAAAAGTATTCGTGGGAGAAGCATTCCAAACAATACTGTATGTTGTTGGTGAATTTGTGGTTGCACTATAAGTCAAATTTGTGCTTTGAGCAATGCCCGTTGCACATACAGGCGTCACTGTGCCAAGCGTAATTGTTGGCAACGGATTTACAACCACATTAAAATTCACTCCCGGACTTGAAGTACAAGAATTACCATTTGCTACCGTTATTGTTCCGGTGTAAGTTCCCGCCGCGGTTCCTCCAGGTACAGCAATCGTAATTGGGCTTGCGTTTAAAGTCGCATTGGTAACTGCTACAAAAGTATTCGTGGGAGAAGCATTCCAAACAATGCTATAAGTTGTCGGGGTTTGTGTGGTCGCACTATAAGTCAAAGTTGTATTTTGAGCAATGCCCGTTGCACATACAGGTGTCACGGTGCCAAGGGTAATTGTTGGCAGCGGATTTACAACCACATTAAAATTCACTCCCGGACTGGAAGTACACGTATTTGCATTTCTTACGGTTATTGTCCCGGTATAAGTTCCGGCTGCAGTTCCCGCAGGTACAGCAATTGTAATTGGACTTGCGTTTAAAGTTTGATTGGTAACCGCTGCAAAAGTATTCGTAGGCGAAGCATTCCAAACAATACTGTATGTTGTTGGTGAATTTGTGGTTGCACTATAAGTCAAATTTGTGCTTTGAGCAATGCCCGTTGCACATACAGGCGTCACGGTGCCAAGCGTAATTGTTGGCAATGGATTTACAATTACTGTAGTGAAATTTGAATTTGCAGAAACGCATGTACCACTTTGAACAACTGCTCTAAATTGCGTTGTTTGAGTAAGTGCTCCCGAAGTGTATGTTGTTGCTGTATTTGTGATATCTGTCCATGTTGAAAATGGACTTACTGAATATTGCCATTTTACTACAGTTCCGGTATGTACTCCTAAAGTTAATAAAGCACTTGTAAAACCGCTACAAATTGTTGTACCGCCTGTTACAGATCCTCCATCAGAAATAGGAGCTACTGTTACACTTGCAACATTATTTGTCGATATAGAAGATACACAAACGCCAGATTTTAATGAAGTAATTGTTATAGAACTATTCCCTACAGTTGTTAATCCTGAAACGTCAAAAGTTCCTGTGCCTGCTGTTGTAACCGTCATTGGTGCAGTTAAAGCTGTTCCGGTTGGATTAGTACGATTGTAAGTTACTGTATAAACACCAACAGGCAATGACGTAGCCGATGATGTCAACGTTATAGTTGAAGTACCTGATGTAACACAAGCAACTGTTGCAGAATTTCCCGTGATACTATAAGTAGGACATGTATAAGTAACAATTACCTGACCATGAGCTCCTGCACCTCCAGGCTGAGTAGTTGTTACATTACCATTCATAGCGCCACTTCCACCACCTCCTGCTGGATTTCCCGCATTTCCCGGACTGGTAACGCCACCAATTATGCTTGTAATAGAAGCACCACCTGTTCCGCCACCCCCTGCAGTATTTGCTGCGTTTCCTCCTGCGCCGGATGTAAACAGAGCGCTCAATAATACAGTGGCTCCGTTTCCGCCGTTTGATCCTGATGTTTTAGTAGTTCCAAATGAGGCGGAGGCTTGTCCGCCGAGACCGCCTACAGGTGTTCCTGTCCCTGGGTTTGCTGCACCACCAAAACCTCCGGCTGCAGCGACTATATTTTCAAAACCTAAGATTGTAGAAGCTGCACCATTTCCTCCGTTTGAGGTTGAGCCCGCTACTGTTCCTCCAACAACTGCGTTTATTGTTGCGCCGGGTACTACAGTAATATTACCTGCAGCATATGCACCACCCCCTCCACCAGCACCAGAACTTCCTGTCAAAAGTCCTGGCTGAGCAGCCGCACCTCCGGCACCTCCGGCACCCCATGCCTGAATTGCCATGCTAGTAATTCCTGCAGGAACGATTAATGAACCATTAGATGTAAATGTGTGCGGTGGTTGAGCCCATAAAGAAATAGAAATAATAGATAGTAATAAAGATAGTTTTAGCCTCATAATAGTGGTATTTAAGAGTATAACAATAATTTACTTGCACTATCTTTAAGGAAAAAAAGCATCGATTTAAGGAATAAATAACGATGTATCTTTTTTCTTAAAAATGTACTATCTCTAAGTTACTGAAATAAAGCTATTTGCGTAAATAAAAGTAAACTTTACTTACAAAAATTATGTAATTAGAAATTTTCTATCTTTGTTTTCTTAAAAAATTACCTTTTTAGTTGTAAATTCTTATTTTTCATAAACAATCAATAATATTTTCTTATTATATTTTTCCCCGTAAACCCATGACAATCAAAGAAGCAATACAAAAATTAGAACACTTTTGTGCCTATCAGGAGCGTTGTCACGCCGAAGTAACTTCGAAGCTGTATGATTTTAAAATGACTTCTGATGAAATGGACGCGGTTATTGTGCATTTGATTGAGCAGAATTTTTTAAATGAAACCCGATTTGCTTGCAGTTTTGCCAGAGGAAAACATCGGATTAAACATTGGGGTAAAATCAGAATTACAAATGAGTTGAAATCCAGACAAATTTCAGCAACAAATATTAAGCTGGCATTAAAAGAAATTTCTGCCGAAGAATATCAAAATACTTTTGATCAACTTTCTGAAAGATGCTGGGAAAGTATACACGAAAAAAACAGCTTAAAAAAGAGAAAGAAATTTTGTGATTATTTGTTACGAAGAGGATATGAAAGTAATTTGGTTTATGATAAAATGAAAGAATTGGAACAAAATCCGGATCAATTTTAACTTAAAAAAAGTTGTGCGTAAAATCGCTTTCACGCTGTATCTAAAAATCAAAAAAAACCTATAATTTCCATAATTCTGCTAAATGTCAGAAAATCATTATTTTGCAGATAATTCACCATATCAGACGTTTTTTTGATAATTAGCCCAAAAAAAATATGAAATTTAGTCATATATTAGCGATTTTTCTTATTTTTAACTTTAACGTTTTATAAGAAATAACACAAAATGTCAATTTTTTTGATGTATTTCATCGACTATTTTAACATTTCATCGATTATATAGCTCTTCTGAAAACCCCATATAATACTAACACGTAGATGTATCTATCTTTGCTCGGTCAATTTTATTATGCCAGCATAACAACCTGATAGAAAACATTTAACATGAAAAAAACTTTACTTTTATTTTTACTTTTACCCTTTTTTGGTTTTAGTCAAATTGACCTGTTAAAATGGGATGCAGCATCAAGCAGTAACAGATCAACTCCAACAAATATTGTCAGCACAGTTGCTGGTCAAAATATAACATCAAATGGCGCAAGTTTAGCCTATGTTTATAATAACGATGATAACGTATTTTTTCAATCAGGAAGCTGGCCAACTCCAGCCGATAATGGAGGTGAGTATAATCCGGCAAAATATGTTCAGTTTGCAATAAAACCCAATACAGGCTATAAAACCGATCTAAGTACATTTACTTTTGAATGCAGATCGGGATCTGGAAAGTTTAGAGTTAAGTATTCTAAAGACGCTACTTTTGCAACCGGAGTTAAAGATTTAATTACACCAACTGCTTCTCCAAGTTCATGGACAACGTATAGCCCAAGTTTTTCATCAGAAATAAATCCAGTTCTGGATAACGAAACCGTTTATATCAGATTTTATTCTTATAGCACCAATAATACGTTTGAAATAAAAACAGGTACTAAATCTACCAATGTTGTGCCTCTTTTAAGGGGAACAGTTACCAATTTTGATTCCACAAAAATTTTAGCCGTAAATGATTATGTCGATACTAAGAAAGAATTAGGTGTCAACATTAATCTTTTAAATAACGACGTAAAAAAAGCAAATGTAACATCACTTGTAATTTCTACGCCGCCTACAGCAGCAATGGGATCTGCAATTATTAACCCTGATAAAACAATAACTTTTAATCCGGCAGTTGGTTTTACCGGTGCTGCAACATTTAGCTATACAATATCAAATGCAACAGAAACATCAACGGCAACGGTAAAAGTAACTGTTTCAGACAATACAGATGATACTTTGTCTCTTTGGAACGGAGCTTCAAATAGTTATAATCCCGTTACAAATGCTTATGTTAACTCTAATGCGCCAGTAACAACAGTTGGAGCTTCATTAAGTTATCAATATCAAAATACGACTACAGCTTTTTTTCAAACAGGAAGCTGGCCAACTCCACAACAAAACGGTGGAAGTTTAGATCTTAATAAATACATTCAATTTAAAATAAGTCCTGACTCCAATCATCAATTAAATCTTAAACAATTTAATTTTACCTACAGAGGAGCAGGAAGTCAAAAATTTCAGGTTAGATATTCTAAAGACGTAAATTTTGTAACAGGAGTTAAGGTTTTGATTGCTGAAACAACAAGTGCTACATCATGGACTACTTTGACAAATACTTTAGCTTCAGATATTAATCCGGTTCTTTCTAATGAAACGGTGTATATACGATTCTATGTTTATAACACTAATAACACTTTCGAAATAAAAAACGGAAATGGTAATAGTGAAGGACCTGCTATAACAGGAACTGTAAAAGACGTTAATACGTTAACGGCTAATGATGATGCTATTTCAACGCCAAGTAACGTAGCTGTTGTAATTCCAATTTTGACAAATGATGTGATTGGAGGTTCTGCCTTACAAGCTATTACTGTAACACAGCCTTCAAACGGAACTGTAACGGTAAACGGCACAACAAATATCACTTTTACGCCTGCAAGTAATTTTACAGGGGCAGCATCATTTACGTACACACTTCGTAATGCAAATTCAAATTACTCCTCTGCAACTGTAAATGTAAATGGAACCGCGCCTATTTGTGCGGCTACACCAACTGCGGGAATTAATTACTGGAAAGGTTTTGTTTATACGTATACAGGAAATACTCCTGCGGCAACAACTTACGTAGGATCAATTGCCGAAAAAGCAATTTTTGACCGAAATATTGATCAGGGTACCATTACAGGAGACACAACGGTAGAAGCAAATAATTTTTGTGGAACTGCACCAAGTGATAAATTTCTTGTTCGCTATTTAATGCAAACTACTGTAGCAACAACTGAAACTTACAATTTTACTATTGGAAGTGACGATGGTATTCGATTATATATTGATGGAGTTTTGGTTACTACAACACCAACAAATTCATGGAGTGATCATAGTTATTTTACTTATGCGGCTCAATACAGCTTAACTGCCGGAACTCATAATTTTATTTTAGAATATTATGAAAATGCAGGAGGTTCAAGATTATCGTTTTCATACGGAGCAATAAAAGGAGATACTACATTTCCTTACGGAGATAATAAATGGAATGTTTACGGTTTTTCATTAGCAGATCTTTCACTTCCGCCTGCAAGCTACGCCGGATATTATGTAGACACAAACCCAAACATTAACACACAGGCATTTTGGAATAAAACTAAATCGCCTTCATATTATGCAGGTTGGCAAGGAGCTCCAATAGGCGTAGATCAATATACTATTACTTATAAACGTCAGGGTTTTCCTTGTGGACGTTATCAAATACAATTGGTAAACTGTGATGATGTTGCTGAAATTTATATTGATGGCACAAAAATATTTACCCAAAATGGTTACACTAATGCAACTTCGTTAATAAATGGAGGTCAGACTTATCCATTAAATAAAAACTCTAAAGTCGAAGTACGCCTTAGAGAAGATGGAGGAGATGCCAACGTTGCATTTAATTTTATCGATGCACCTTTTGTTTATGACGGATCTACCAATACAATTCCAACTGGTTCATCTATTACAGTTAATAATGACTTAACCTTAACAGGTAATTTAGAAGTTTGTTCATGTACAATTGCTGCTAATAAAACATTTACAATACCGGCAGATATGACATTAACAGTTAATGAAAGTATTGTTGTAAACACAAATGGTAAACTTGTTGTAAAAAACAACGGATCATTAATAGAAACAAATAATAATGCAACATATACCGGAGCTGCTGATTCGTTTCAAATAGAACGTATCTCGACTGCTATGAAAAACTTTGATTATACATATTGGTCATCACCGGTAGTTGGACAAAAGCTAAAAACATTATCTCCAAACACATTGAGTGATAAATACATGTCATTTAGCGGAGTGAATTGGGTTGTTGAAAACAGCAATAATACAATGAAAACCGGAAAAGGATATATTATTCGTGTACCGAAACCAAATAGTACCTATTCTAACGGAAAAGATTACTGGACAGGAACAACTTATGAGCAGCCGGTAAACTTCATTGGAGTACCAAACAACGGAATTATTACAGGTGAAGCGCTTACTGCCAATACTTATCAATTAATTGGTAATCCATATCCATCAGCATTAGATGCCAATGCCTTTTTATCAAATGTTAATAATTCATTTTTAGAAGGTACTATATATTTCTGGACACATAATACAGTTTACACAAACAACAAATATACTTCAGATGATTACGCTTCTTATAACAGATTAGGCGGATTGGCAACTTCAAAAGCAGAAAGTGCAAAAAACGGAGGAGCTAACACAAATACACCAGCAGGAAAAATTGCTGCCGGACAATCCTTCTTTGCTGTTACAAAAGCTGCCGGAAGCGCTTACTTTAATAATAGCATGCGTATTATAGGAAACTCTCAGTTTTTTAAAACAACTGCTACAGAAAAACACCGTGTATGGCTTAATTTAACGAATGACGAAGGTGCGTTTAAACAGACTTTAGTAGGATATATTGATGGAGCAACAAATGGTTATGACAGTGCTTTTGATGGAGTAAGCTTTAATCAAAATGCTTATATTAATTTCTATAGCATCAATGACGGTACAACTACACTGGCAATTCAGGGGCGTGCGCTTCCATTAGATGATAGCGATATTGTTCCGTTAGGATATTCATCTACAATAAAAGGAGATTTTACAATTGCAATTGATAATGCCGATGGAGATTTAGCAAGCAAAAGTATTTTCCTTGAAGATAAAACATTGGGAACAATGACTGATTTATCTAAAACCGATTATAAATTCACGACAGCCGCTGGTACTTTTAATGAGCGTTTTGCATTACGTTATACAAATAAAACACTTGGTACAGGAGATTTTGAAAATAAAGAAGAAGCTGTTTTAGTGGGTGTTCAAAATAAAACGATAACAATAAACTCAACCAAAGAAAATATAGATACCGTTTACATCTATGATATTTCAGGCAAATTATTATATACGAAGAAAAAAGTTGGAGATACACAAGTAACAATTACTAATCTCGGTATAAGTCAACAAGTCATTTTTGTAAAGATAATTTTAGATAATGACCATGTCGAAACAGTAAAATCAATGTTTAGATAATGTATAAAATTTAGTATTAAATCCGACAGCGAAAGTTGCCGGATTTTTTCGGATAATAACCAATGTAATAAAATATTTAAAAACAGTACTAATTAAACCAATAGCCTGCCAACCTGTAACAAACCACAATTGTATGTCCCAAAAAATACGTTTAACCACCCGTTCTTTATTTTTAAAAAATTTAGGAATACTTTTTTTCCTGATTTCTTTTAAAATGTTCAGCCAAAGTACCATTATTCCAATTACAAGAATCCACACAGACTGGAATGGATATTGGACATCAAATGCCGTAACTGGTGTTGGAAACCGACCTGACAGAGAAAACAATTTATTAGCATTTTCATGGAATGGAGCAACTTATTCTACCGGTGTTAATGATAATGCGCTAACTACTCATGGAGTAACTTTTAACGCTCAAAAATTTAGAGCATTAAAAATTCAAACCTTAGGATTAGATACAAGCATGTATTACTTGCAGGGTTCAATGATAGACGAATCAGCTTCTACAGCATCTTTACGTCCTCCGTTAACAGGAACAACTTCTACAGGCGCTGAGCTTGCTTCCAGACTTACTGATGGAACCAATGGTTTGAGTATTGGAACAGGTATAGCAAATATAAAAGCAGGTGTAGCCGAATTTAAAATTGGAACCAATAACATAAATATTGCGGGTTTAAATGATAATATTCCAGACATAATTGTAACTCAGGTGGCAGATCCGGGAAACCAATACGACACTTTCAAATTTGTAGATGCGTCGGGAAACACGGTAGGAAGTATTTTATCAATAAAATTTGACGCTGTTGCAGCAATAGGTACTTATAGCCTTGATTTATTTAGAGCAGATAATGGTACTGTCGGTTTTACACCTGCATCAACCAGAGATATTCGAATGTTAGGAATTGAAGCAAGCGCATTTGGCATTAACGCCAGTAATGCTGCCCAAGTAGATCGTTTTGTAGTTACTTTTTCGGGTAGTTCAGATTGTGCTTTTATTGCTTTTAATGCTAACTCATTAAAAATTGCAGAACTAAGTCTTGTTAAAAAAGCTTCAATGGCATCTTGTGGAAAATTAGGCGATAAAATCAATTATACTTTTGAAGTTACCAACACCAGAGACGTGCCAATAACTGATATTCAGGTTACAGATCCGTTAGTACCAACTATTACCGGAAACCCGATTGCTTATTTAGCACCCGGAGACAAAGCAACATTAACCGGAACTTATACAATTACAGCTGCAGATGTAGCTGCCGGACGAGTTGTTAATTCAGCAAAAGTTACCGGAAAAGATCCTTCATTAAATATAGTGGAAGATATTTCGGGACAAACAAACAATGATAATATTGCAACTACAACTGTTTTATTAACACCTCCAACTGTTGGAACTCCAACTCCAGTAACTTGTAGTACTTTAGGAAGCGTAACCTTAACGGATCTTCCTTCAGGAGCATGGACACTAGAAAGAAGTCCCGGTTTAATTACAACTACAGGTTCAGGAACAAGTTATACCGTTACCGGATTAGCTGTAGGAACATATACATTTAGAGTAACAAATAGTGCAGGCTGTAAATCGCCATCTTCGGCAAACGTTGTCATCACCGACCAATCCTCAACAACCTGGAATGGTTCAGTTTGGTCAAATGGTATACCTGATACCACAAAGGCAGCTATTATTGCGGGGCCTTTTACCGTATCGGCAGATTTAAATGCCTGTTCACTTACCATTAATCCGGGAATAGCCATAACAGTACCTTCAAACCGTACGTTAAATATCGTAAACGGACTTACCGTTACACCAACGGCATCATTAACATTTGACAACCACTCAAGTCTGGTTCAGGTAAACAACAACGGTGTCAATTCAGGAAAGATAACCTATAACCGTATCACTGCGCAGATACGCCGCGCCGATTTCACCTACTGGTCAACACCGGTAAGCCCACAAAAACTTATTGATGTTTCCCCATTAACCTTGTCAGATAAATATTTTGGCTTTAATGGCGATAACTGGGTATCAACCAACAGAAACAACAATATGGTGGTTGGAAAAGGATATATCATTCGTGGTCCGCAAACCTATTCAACAACAGTAAAAGCAGATTATACGGCTCCCTTTATTGGTGTGCCAAACAACGGTATCATAACAGGAGAGACCATGACGGCAGGCAAATACTATTTGGTAGGAAATCCATATCCGTCAGCTTTGAATGCCAAGAAATTTTTAGATGACAACCTGTTTTTAGACGGAACGCTTTATTTCTGGACCCATAATACACCTGTGGTTTTATCAGGAGCTTATCAATACAGCTCAACCGATTATGCGAGTTATAATTTAACCGGAGGTGTGGCTACAAGTGAATCTGCCCTTAGCGGAAGCATTCCGGGAAACAACAACGCCAAACCATCAGGAAACGTAGGTGCGGGACAATCCTTTTTTATAAGTGCAACAACTGCCGGAACCGTTACCTTTAACAACGGTATGAGACTTGGGGCAGCCAATAACAGCCAGTTTTTTAAATCAGCACAAAGCGATGAAAAACACCGCGTGTGGTTAAACATGACCAATGCAGGAGGTGCTTTCAAGCAAATGCTGGTAGGGTATGTGGCAGGCGCAACCAACGAATACGAGAAAAGATACGACGGGGTAAGTTTTGATGCCAATCCATACCTTGATTTCTATAGCGTTGCCAATGGCAATAACTACGTAATTCAGGCGCGTGCATTGCCTTTTGAAGATACTGATTTGGTTCCTCTTGGATACCGCACTACCATTGCTGGAGATTTCACCATTTCGATTGATGAAGCAGACGGTGATTTAACGAGTCAGAACATTTATATAGAAGACAAAAAAACCAACACCATTTATAATCTAAAAACAGGTAAGTACACCTTTACAACCGAAGCGGGAACTTTTGCCGATCGTCTTGTATTGCGTTATACCAACAAAACACTTGGAACAGGAGATTTTGAAAATGTAGAAAATGGTCTTCTGGTTTCGGTAAAAGACAAAACAGTCAAAGTAACTTCTTCAAAAGAAAATATTAAGGAAGTAACGATTTTTGATGTAACAGGAAAACTGATTTACAGCAAAAAGAAAGTGGGAACAAGCGAACTTCAAATCCAAAACCTGCAGTCATCAAATCAGGTACTCTTAGTAAAAGTGACTCTTGATAATGACTTTACAACTACTAAAAAGATTATTTTTAATTAGTAGAAAACATAAAATTACTTTTAAAAGACGCACAAATAGTGCGTCTTTTTTGTTTTAAATCACCCTGAAAAATAATCAAAAAATCACGGTAAGTGGGTATTGCAGGATTCTAAAACGAATTATAAATTTAGTCCGATTCTTACAAAACAATCACAACTAGATTTATTCCCATTTTGATAAAAAAAATACTCTTTTCAATAGTTCTGATCTTACTCTTTATAAGTGCCGAACTTTCAGCACAACAAGGCAAAGTTGATACAACATTCAATACACTCGACGACGGATTATTTGGAGACGGCTTTGACAATATAGTTCGAACTTTATCGATTGAATCAGATCAAAATCTGATTGTTGGCGGCGACTATTTAAATCTTAACGGAATAGCTTCTCCTTATTTTACCCGATTAAATCCAGAAGGCGTAATTGATGCAAACTTTCATACAGGAACCGGGTTTAATGGCAAAGTTTATACTTCGCACATTCAAGCCGATGGAAAAATAATTGTTGGAGGAAGTTTTACATCCTATAACGGAAATACGGTTGGCAGACTTATCAGACTAAATCCCGATGGTTCATATAATGCGGCATTTAATACCAGTATTGGAGCAACAACCGGAATTATTTATGATGTTTGCGAACAGGTTGATGGGAAAATTATAATTGTTGGCAGTTTTACAAAATACAATGGCGTTACAGTAAACAGGATTGCACGCATTTTGCCAAATGGAGCACTTGATACCACTTTTAATACAGGAATTGGATCACCTTCAAATATTACAAATGTTGAGGTTTTACCTAACGGAAAAATAGTATTGGCTGGAAATTTTATCAAATTTAATGGCGTTGATTCTCATAAAATAATTCGCTTGCATCCAGACGGAAACATTGATACAAGCTTTAACATTGGAACAGGATTTAACGATGATGTAAATGCGATGTTAGTCCAGTCAAACGGTAAGATTTTGCTGGGAGGAAAGTTTACAAGTTATAATGAAATTCCGGCGAACAGAATTATCCGAATTAATGAAGATGGAACTTTAGATACCGCTTTTTTATCCGGATCAGGATTTAGTGGAGATGCAGTTCAGGTTATAAAAACAGATCTTGCAGGAAATATTATGGTGGCCGGATCTTTCACCGGTTTTTATAATGGAATTGAGGTCAATCGAATATGTTTTTTAAATTCAAACGGAACTATAAAAACTGATTTAGATTTTGGTTCAGGACCAGCATCTGCATCTGTTTTAGCATTAGAAAAAGATACAGAAGGATCTTGGTACATTGGAGGATCATTTTCGGCTTTTGATGGTTTAAATCAAGGTAGGTTAGCAAAGATTAATCCCGAAGGAGAATACGATACAAGTTATTTATCGGCAGGAATTGGTTTCGATAACTCCGTTCTTAAAGTACTTCCATTGGCAAACAAAAAAACAATGGTATTTGGCAGTTTTAAAAAATTTAATAACGAGCCCGCTTCACGAATTGTTCGGCTTTTAGAAGATGGAACTTATGATGACAGTTTTAATCCGGCAAATTCAGGCGCTAATAATTTAATTAAAAGTGCCCTTTTACAAACTGACGGAAAAATTATTCTCGGGGGAAATTTCACAAAATACAATGAAACAAATTGCAATCGCATCATCAGGATTTTAGCTGACGGAGCAGTTGATGCTTCATTTAATATAGGTTCCGGTTTTAATAGTCAGGTTTACGCGATGGCAATTCAAGCAGACGGTAAAATAATTGCAGCAGGAAATTTTACGAATTATAATGGCGCTGCTAATTCACAACTTCGAATTGTGAGATTATTTCCTGACGGAACCCGCGATGCGAGTTTTAATATTGGACGCGGAGCAGATGGTATTATCGAAACCGTTTTGATTCAGCCTGACGGAAAAATTTTAGTTGGCGGCAGATTTAATAGTTTTAACGGAAATCCGATTGCAAGATTGGTTCGGTTGAATACCGACGGAAGTATAGATTCAGGTTTTAATATAGGAACAGGTTTCGATAAATATATTTATGCCATAGCATTACAATCTGACGGAAAAATTATAGCAGGAGGTAATTTTTTAGTTTATAATGGAACTTCACAAAAACGAATCGTTCGGTTAAATACTAACGGAAGTTTAGATACTGCTTTTGATTCCGGCACAGGTTTTAACAAAGGTGATGTTCGAAGTATTTTAGTCCAGCCGGACGATCGTATTTTAGTTGGCGGAACCTTTTCAGGAACGTATAAAAATTTCACTTCTTTACGCTTAATTCGATTGCTAAAAACAGGAGATTATGATACTTCTTTTGATGCTCCTTTAAACAACAAGCTTTTCACGATAGCTTTTACTGCAGATTTTAAATTAATGACAGGCGGCGACTTTAATTCAGTTTCAGGAATATCCAAACACAGAATTGCGCGCCTAAAACTTTGTTTAGATGCAACAATTTGGAATGGTATTTCTTGGTCTAATGGTTTTCCGTCAGGAGGAAAAGAGGTTTATTTTCAGGATAATTACTCAAACTTAACGACTTCAGATATTTGCAGCTGTCATATTGATGAAGGAAAAACGGTGACACTTTTAAGTGGAAATACGTTAAAAATTGAATTCGATTATTCCGGTTCAGGAACTTTGATTTTAGAAGATGGGGCGAGTTTATATCAACAAGACGATGAAATTGTAAATACAGGAACCGTTAAGGTCAAAAGAAAATCGTCGCCAATATTAAAATTTGATTACACCTATTGGTCGTCTCCTGTTCAGAATCAAAAATTAATAGATGTTTCGCCCAATACATTATCAGATAAATTTTTCTCCTATAATGCAATATCAAACAGTTGGAAACAAGAAAGTACATCAAATATAATGGTTTCCGGAAAAGGATATATTATTCGCGGTCCACAGGATTTTTCGGTAACCAATCCCTTAAAATATGAAGCCACATTTAAAGGTATTCCAACAAACGGAAAAGTTACTGTAGCATTTGGAAAACGAAATGGTTTCAATTTAATTGGGAATCCTTATCCTTCAGCCATCAACGCCGATGTTTTTTTGACAAAAAATGCTGCAAATATTTCAGGAACATTATATTTCTGGACACATAATACACCATTTGCAAATAATAAATATGTCTCTGATGATTACGCTGTTTACAATTTACTTGGCGGCGTTGGCACAAAAGCATTATCATCCGGAATTAATGATCAAATTATTCCTGATGGAACTATTGCTTCCGGACAAGCATTTTTTGTGGCAAATAAAAATTCAGAAATTGTCGAATTTGATAATAGTATGCGTATTTCGGGACAAAATGCTGCTTTTTTTAAACCAGTAAAAGCAAATGAAAATTTTACAGGAAAACATCGGATTTGGTTAAACCTTAAAAATAATGAAGGCATTTTTAAGCAGATTTTATTAGGATATATAAATGGAGCAACGAATTTGTATGATGAAAATTATGATGCAGAATCTGTAAACGCAAATCAATATGTTGATTTCTATAGTATAAATGATACTAAAAATTTGGTCATTCAAGGGCGGAGTTTGCCATTTAGCAGCAACGATACAATTCCTTTAGGTTATCGTACCACAATTGCCGGAAATTTCACGATTGCGATAGATCATGTTGATGGAAATTTAAACAATCAATCTGTTTATTTAGAAGATAAAATAACAAATACAATACATGATTTAAAAGCAAGTGATTATTCGTTCACAACTTCAAAAGGAATATTTGCAGAACGATTTGTATTGCGATATACGAATGCATTATTAGAAACAAGAGATTTAGAAGATCTTGAAAAGACTTTTTTCGTATCCGTAAAAAACAAAGTCATTAGATTAGATTCAGTAAAAGAAAATATTCAGGAAGTAATTATTTATGATATTTCCGGAAAAACTATTTACAACAAAAAGAAAGTCGAAACAGCTGTATTAGAAATAAATATGCCAGTAACAAATCAGGTTTTAATCGTAAAAACAATTTTAACGAATGGATATATAGCAACAAATAAGATTATATTTTAAGATAAAAAGAAAGTATAAAGAAGACAAAAAGCCTTTGTAAATCTATAATTCTCCAAAGGCTTTTTGTTTTACTAAGCAGATTTTGCTAAGTTTTCATTGGTGTTTTCAACCGCTTTTTTGTTTTTATAATCGATCCATTTTTGCCCTTTAAACTTTCGCATCATAATATCAAAATAGCGCATAATAAAAACATTATAAGCGGCTTTTGATAAGTTGGTAATATTTTTTGGAAAAGCGCGCAAACTCATAGAAAATCCCGGAGTCAGATATTTCATATAATGCCAATATCCTTCCGGCATATATAAAACTTCACCATGTTTGAGGTTGGTGATATATCCTTCTGCATTTTTAAGAGCCGGCCATTTTTCATAATCGGGATTATCAAAATCAATATCTTCCCTGGAAATTAAAGCATGCGGCACTTTATACATATACTTCGACTGATTGGGTGCAAAAAGCATACATTGTTTTTGACCATGAAAATGAAAATGCAGAATATTAGAATAATCAATATCATAATGCATGAAAACTCTTGAATTTTCACCTCCAAAAAACAGCATCGGCATTTGCTTGACTAACTTTAACCCAATATCCGGCCATAGAAAGTCGTTTTTTAAGGTTGGCACTTCCTTCATTAAATTATAAAGAAATATGCGATAGTTTGTGGGTTTAGATTCTAAAAGATCAATGTAATCGCTCATTTTCATTTTAGTATGCGCTTCATTAAAGCCATCTTCATGATTTACGGGCCTGTCATCGTATAAAGGAACAACGGCATCGCCTGCGATTTCTTTCATATAGGATAATTTCCATTTTGAATAAGCCGGCCATTCTTCGGTCAGTTCTTCAATAACAACGGGAATTTGATTTTTTACGTATAGGGAAATAAAATCCGCTTTTGAGATCTTTTTTACCCTTTCGATTTGTTTTAAATTCATCTCATTTTAAATAAAAAAATTGCTTATAACACTTGTTATAAGCAATTTAAAAATATTTTTTGAGATTTATTAACTCTAAAACTTAAATTTTTGCTTTGATCGAAGCTTCAAGGTTTCTTTCAATTGTATGTCCCGGTCTTGACCATTTTGGTTTTTCACCCAAAGGAGCAAATTGAGAATCTTCTGCTTCAACAGTTTTTGGCTGCGAAACTTTTACGAATGGTTTTTGCGGAATCAATCCTAACATTTCAAACATTTTCATGTCTTCGTGTACATCCGGATTTGGCGTAGTAAGCAATTTATCTCCGGCAAAAATAGAATTTGCACCGGCAAAAAAGCACATTGCCTGACCTTCACGGCTCATATTTGTTCTTCCTGCAGATAAACGAACTTGAGTATCCGGCATAACAATTCTTGTCGTTGCCACCATACGAATCATTTCCCAGATTTCAACCGGTTTTTCTTCTTCCATCGGAGTTCCTTCAACAGCAACCAAAGCATTAATTGGCACAGATTCAGGTTGAGGATTTAAAGTAGAAAGCGCAACAAGCATTCCGGCTCTGTCTTCGATACTTTCTCCCATTCCAATAATTCCACCGCTGCAAACCGTAACATTCGTTTTACGAACATTTTCGATAGTTTGTAAACGATCTTCGAAACCACGTGTAGAAATTACGTCTTTATAATATTCCTCAGAAGTATCTAAATTGTGATTGTAAGCATATAAACCTGCTTCTGCTAAACGCTGCGCCTGATTTTCGGTAATCATACCCAAAGTACAGCAAACCTCCATATCCAGTTTATTAATGGTACGAACCATCTCTAAAACCTGATCAAATTCTTCACCGTCTTTTACATTTCTCCAGGCAGCTCCCATACAAACACGAGAAGATCCGCTTGATTTTGCACGCAAAGCCTGTGCTTTTACCTGACTTACACTCATTAAGTCGTTTCCTTCAACGCCTGTGTTGTAACGTGCAGCTTGTGGGCAATAACCACAATCTTCAGGACAGCCACCGGTTTTAATAGATAGTAATGTCGATACCTGAACTACGTTCGGATCATGTTTTTGTCTGTGAATTGTTGCTGCTTCATACAGCAAATCCATCATTGGTTTATTATATATGGCGATTATCTCGTCTTTTGTCCAGTTGTGTTTTGTAATACTCATTAGGTACATTGTTTTTGAAGCTTCAAAAGTAACGAAATTGTTCTAATCAACCAATGATGAATTCTGTAAATAAACAATTGATAGTTATTTTCAAAAAAGAAACACTCTAAAATCATATAATTATATCTTTTTATGATTTTAGAGTGTTAAATGATATGTTTTATTTAAAAAAATTAATCCGCTGCATATTTATTGTTCCAGTACAACATCATCATTAAAGTTACTATAACAGATGATGCAAGTCCTTCAAAAAGCAAACAAATGCAATAAGTAGGTACTGATG
Organism: Flavobacterium sp. N1736; assembly: GCF_025947065.1. Classification (NCBI taxonomy): domain Bacteria; kingdom Pseudomonadati; phylum Bacteroidota; class Flavobacteriia; order Flavobacteriales; family Flavobacteriaceae; genus Flavobacterium; species Flavobacterium sp. N1736. Next base: position 3,632,213 of record NZ_CP109994.1, on the reverse strand, counting down.
GATTTCCTCCAAACATAAAAGCTTCAGAAAGTGTTTTTACGTAAGCGTCACCACCTCGTGCGTAACTGTAAACTAATAATCCAAAAACGCTCATTGAGACACCAACAACAGAAGTTGTCATTGCCGAAACTGCATTTGATACAAAATTAGTTTCGCCTTCATGCAGATTCATTTGCATGGTTCTGTTTACCCCATAAAATATAAAAAACACATTCAGGGTACGCAGATAGAATAAATCAGCAAAACCTAATAGATTCATCAATAAAAAATAAATGCCAATTCCCAGGAAAATTAAAAAACCGTTGGTAATTTCTTTAGGTAATTTCATAATGGTTATTTTTAAAGAAGTTAATAGTAAATGATTGACAAACAGAGTTGTATATCAAATTTACTAAAAAAATAAGTACGATGATTTAAAAATGATGAAAAGTATATATAGAAATATAGATGTTTTGAAAAGGTGAGTCCTGCGGGTAATGTCATTTCGAGGAACGAGAAATCACACTTGTAATTCGACAAAGATTGGTTGCTTTTAGGAACGGAGTTTCTGGTGTGATTTCTCGTTCCTCGAAATGACAAACCGCACGTTATCAATTTTCATTAAATGAATAACGATTTTTTTAAAGCTTGCTCACAAAATCTAAAGCAGTTTTTTTATCGCGATTTAATTGCTCTTTTAGCAAATCTACAGAACCAAATTTTTGTTCTTCACGAATATATTCCAACAAAGAGATTTCTAGTTTTTGACCGTAAATATCAGCATCAAAATCAAAAAGATTGACTTCAATAGTTTGCTTTTGACCATTTACCGTTGGGTTAAAACCAATATTCATCATTCCAAAAACGACTTTATTGTCAATGAAAGTTTTAACGATATAAACCCCGTTTTTAGGGATTTTTTTATAATCCTCTTCAATTTGAATGTTCGCTGTCGGGAAACCAATTGTTCTTCCTAATTGTTTGCCTTTTACAACTTCGCCGCTTAAAAAATAAGCATAACCCAGATAATCATTTGCCAAAGCTATATTTCCTTCATCCAAAGCTTTTCTTATTTTGGTCGAACTTACAGAAACATCCTGAATTTCCTGTGCCGAAATTTGCTCGACTTCAAAACCATATTCAGTACCAAAAGCAATTAAATCGTCAATGTTGGCAGTTCTGTTTCTTCCAAAACGGTGATCGTGCCCAATAATTATTTTTTGAATATGAAATTGATCAACCAGAATAGTGCTCACAAATTCTTCGGCGGTTAATCTGGAGAAACTTTCGTTAAATGGATGAATAACAAGATTCTCTATTCCGGTTTCTTCCAGTAATTTAGATTTTTCAGAAATAGTATTTAGAAGTTTTATTTCTGATTTTTCCTGTAAAACCATTCGCGGATGCGGAAAAAAAGTAAGCACTAAACTTTCGTATTTTCCGTTTTCAGTATTTTGGGTAATTCGTTCTAAAATTTTTTTGTGACCAATATGTACGCCATCAAAGGTACCAAGAGTTAAAATAGTTTTCTTGGTCGATTGAAAATCGTTTATAGAATGAAAGAGCTTCAAAGCAAATTGTTTAAGATGGTGCAAATTTATGTTATCTATTTCAAATTTGATACTATGCTCAATTGATTTTTTAAAATCAGTAAGTCACTTTTTGTGATAATTGGCTCACTCGTCGATAAAAAACCATTAATTGTCGTATATATGTAAGAAATTAATTTAATTCTCTTAATTTTGATTTTTCTAAACCCCTTGAGAATGAATAAACAGCTACTTTTTTTATTACTTATATTTTGTTGTGTCCAAATTCATGCTCAAAATGATGATTTATGGCAAAGAAGTTCCGGTTCAATTTCTGGTAAAAGGATAATTTCCGATGATTCGAATAAATTGTACTTTAAATTAAATTCGGATTTTTTGAAAGCAAAACTTGCATCAACAACCAATAAAAACTCCAATAGTACTACTTCAGAAATTACAATTCCTAATTCAGAAGGTGTTTTAGAAAAATTTTCTGTTTGGGAATCCTCTAATTTTGAACCTGAATTACAGGCAAAATATCCTGAAATTAGATCTTATGAAGGTCGCGGTTTAGATGATAAATCGGCAAAAATACATTTTAGCGTTTCGCCAAACGGTACACAAACAATGGTAATTCGTGCCGATAAAGCAACTGAATTTATCGAACAAAATCCCGATGATAAATCGGAATATGTTTTGTTTACTTCTAATAAAACAGCAAAGTCCAAACTAATTTGTAAAACAGATGATGTTGCTGTAAACAAAAATATTGCTGCAAAAAATGCAACAGTCGCTTCGAGCGCAAAAGTATTTAAAACAATGCGTTTGGCGTTGTCTTGTACAGGAGAATACACGGCTTATTTTGGAGGCACAAAAGCAGGTGCGCTTGCTGCAATGAATGCAACCCTGACAAGAGTTAACGGAATTTTGAATAAAGATTTGGCTGTAAAATTGATTTTAATAGCAAACAATGATGCCGTAATTTATACAAATGCTGCAACAGATCCTTATTCTAATGCATCACTTGCGGGAGATAAATGGAGTACAGAAGTACAGTCTACTTTAACCAGCGTAATTGGAGAAGCTAATTATGATATAGGTCATTTATTTGGGGCTACAGGCGGAGGAGGAAATGCAAATTGTATTGGTTGTGTTTGTGTAAATTCAGAAAAGGGAAGTGCTTATACTTCGCCGGCAGATGGAAAACCGGAAGGAGATACTTTTGATATTGATTTTGTCGTTCATGAAATAGGGCATCAGTTGGGCGCAAGTCATACTTTTTCATATAATGGGGGAGAACGAACAAACGTGAATGTCGAGCCAGGAAGCGGTTCTACAATTATGGGGTATGCCGGAATAACAAATTATGATGTTCAAAACAATTCTGATGATTATTTTGCCTATGCCAGTATTTTAGAAATTCAGAACAATCTTGCAGGAAAGAGCTGTCCGGTAAGTACCACTTTAACAAATAATCCACCGGTGATAAGTGCAGGTCCAGATTATACAATTCCTATTAGTACCGCTTTTATTTTAACGGGATCAGGTTCTGATCCGGAAGGCGATACGGTTACATACAACTGGGAGGAAAATGACAATGCAACAACAACTTCAAACCAAAATAGTACTGCATATCCAACTAAACCGGATGGACCGTTGTTCAGATCAGTAGTTCCTAACAGTTCGCCGGTTCGATATATGCCAAGTTATAGTACTGTACTTCAAAATAGATTATCTACAATTTGGGAATCGGTTTCGTCTATACCAAGAACATTGCATTTTACTTTGACAGGCAGAGATAATGCAGCTTTAGGAACAGCGCAGACAAAAACAGACGAAATGATTGTAAATGTTACTGCTTCTGCAGGACCGTTTGCCGTTACTTCTCAAAACACTGCGAGTTTAAATTTGGCTCCGGGATCAAATCAAACAATCACATGGACTGTAAATAATACCAATACTTTGCCGGGATCATCAACTGTAAATATTAAATTATCTACAGATGGAGGTTTGACATTTCCTATAATTTTAGCAGCGAATACACCAAATGACGGTTCTGAAACGGTTGTGTTGCCAACAAGTGCAACTGCAGCTAATTGCAGAATTCTGGTTGCACCAACAACAAATATTTATTATGCATTAAATAGTAAACCATTCTCGATTGGTTATACGCCAACAACAACTTGTAATTTGTATGGTTTTGGCAGTTCTTTCAACATACCATATTCAAGCAATTTTACGACAAAAACAATCAATGTAACTTCATCAACATCTACGATATCAAATGTAAGTGTCAATTTGAATGTAACACATGCAAATTTTTCTGATTTAGAAATTCAAATAGTAAGTCCGAGCGGAACCGCTGTTCAATTGTTTTACAGAGGTTGTACAGGTACAGATTCTACGTTGTCATTACAATTTGACGATTCCGGCGCTGCATTAGATTGTGCAAAAACAACAACTCAAATCGTTTTTCCAACTAGTGTATTAGGTGCTTTTAATGGCGAAAACCCTCAGGGTACCTGGTCGCTAAAAGTTCGTGATGACGTTACCGGAAGTTTCGGAACAGTAAACTCAGCTTCGATAAATATTTGCAGTCAGAACTATACGTTAGGAACGTCTGAATTTGATAAAGCTGTCTTTGTTCTTTATCCAAATCCAAATAAAGGAAACTTTACCATTCAGTTTGAAAGTGATTCTACTAAAAAAATTGCCGTTTTTGTACATGATATTCTAGGCAAAAGCGTTTATAGCAACTCTTTTGAAGCAACGTCTAACTTTAATCAAAATATTCAATTACAGAATGTTTCTGCCGGTATTTATTTTGTAACCGTTATTGAAGGAGATAAAAGAACCGTGAAAAAAATCATTGTGTATTAAAATTTGGAATTTATTTAAGAGTTCGCCATTGCCATACAAACAATACTGATTTTAATTCCCGGAATTTTTAATAATGCCCGGGAACAGGCTTCAAGAGTGGCGCCGGTTGTAAGTACATCATCAACAAGCAATACATGTTTGTTTTGATGGTTTTCTATTGAAAGCACATCAAATATATTTTCTATGTTTTCAGATCTTCCTAAAAGATTCTTTTTTGATTGGGTTTTCGAATATTTTTTTCGGTACAAAACCCGATCATCATAATTGATTTTTAAACCTTCGGCCAAAGCCTTTCCAAAAGTGGTAACCTGATTAAAACCTCGTTCTCGAAATTTTCTCTTGTGTAAAGGAACCGGAATCACAATATCAAAAGGGTTTTCCAAATTCAATGTTTTTAAATCTTCTACATACCAGTTTCCTAAAACAGTACCAATTTCTTCCCGACCTTTATATTTTAAATTGTGAATGAGTTCCTGAACAATTCCTTTTTTATTAAAATATAAAAATGCTGATGCATATTCGATATCAATTTTGCCGTAAAATTTCTTTACAGCTTCATTTTTTGTATCCAAATGATATTGAGTCAGAGGCATTTCATGACGGCAATTGGTACATAAAACATTTTCGTTGGCTAATAAAAGTTTGCGGCATCCGGCACAAACTTTAGGGAAAAACAGGTTAAGAATCGAATTAAACACAAATAGAAAGAATTTAGTTACAAAAATAACAAAATCAATCCTGCAATCTTTGTTATTTTTCTTTTTTTTAAACGTACTTTTTATATTTTTGCATCACTATGGCAAAACAAGAAGATTTATTTAAGAATGTGGTTTCGCACGCAAAAGAGTACGGATTTATTTTTCCGTCGAGCGAAGTTTATGACGGATTAAGTGCAGTATATGATTACGCACAAAATGGTGTCGAGTTAAAAAAGAATATCCGTGAATATTGGTGGAAATCAATGGTTCAGATGAATGAAAATATTGTCGGCCTTGATGCTGCAATATTGATGCATCCAACAACCTGGAAAGCTTCGGGTCACGTTGATGCGTTTAATGATCCGTTAATTGATAATAAAGATTCAAAAAAGAGATATAGAGCTGATGTTTTGGTTGAAGATCATGCTGAAAAGATCAATCAAAAAGCTCAAAAAGAAATTGAAAAAGCAAGAGCACGTTTTGGTGATGCTTTTAATGAGGAAGAATTTGTTACAACAAATGCCCGCGTTATAGAATATCTTTCAAAATATAAAGAAATTTTATCAAGGCTTGCAAAAGGAATGACGGATGATCTTCAGGATGTAAAAGCTTTAATCGAAGAATTAGAAATTGCTGACCCTGAAACCGGTTCTAAAAACTGGACAGATGTAAAGCAATTCAACTTAATGTTCGGAACTAAATTAGGTGCTTCTGCAGATTCTGCAATGGATTTATATTTACGTCCGGAAACGGCTCAGGGTATTTTTGTGAATTTTTTAAATGTTCAGAAATCAGGTCGCATGAAAGTTCCTTTTGGAATTGCTCAAACGGGTAAAGCGTTTAGAAACGAGATTGTTGCAAGACAATTTATTTTCCGTATGCGTGAATTCGAACAAATGGAAATGCAATTTTTCGTTCGTCCGGGAGAAGAAATGAAATGGTACCACCACTGGAAAGAAGCCCGTTTAAACTGGCATTTATCTTTGGGATTAGGAAAAGAAAATTACCGTTTTCACGATCACGAAAAATTAGCACATTACGCAAATGCTGCGGCTGATATTGAGTTTAATTTTCCGTTTGGTTTCAAAGAATTAGAAGGAATTCACTCAAGAACTGATTTTGACTTAAAAGCACACGAACAATATTCTGGTAGAAAATTACAGTATTTTGATCCGGAACTGAACGAAAACTACGTGCCATACGTAGTAGAAACTTCAGTTGGTTTAGATCGTATGTTCCTGGCGGTTTTTGCAACTTCATTACAAGAAGAAGTTTTAGAAGACGGTTCTACAAGAACAGTTTTAAAATTACCGGCAGTTTTAGCACCTACAAAAGTGGCTATTTTACCATTGGTTAAAAAAGATGGTTTACCTGATATTGCTAAAAAAATCATCGATGATTTAAAATGGGATTTTAGTGTTGCTTATGATGAGAAAGATGCAGTTGGTCGTCGTTACAGAAGGCAAGATGCACTTGGAACACCGTTTTGTGTTACAGTAGATCACCAAACAATCGAAGACGAAACAGTAACAATTCGTCATAGAGATACGATGAAACAAGATCGCGTAAAAATCTCTGAGTTGAAAGATATTATCGAAAACGAAGTTTCAATGAAAAACTGGTTGATGAAGATGTAATCTTTCAAATATCACTATAAAAAATCCCAGATTCCAAATAGGAGTTTGGGATTTTTTCATTATAATCGTATCAGTTTTATTTAGAAAATCCCGTTTAAAATAATGTGGAAATATTTGTTCATAATGTATTATGAATGAAAGTTTTAAATGAATTGAAATGCGTAATTTTAGTTGCAGGCATATTTTTAAAAAGCGCGTTTTTTTAAATTATCTGTGAGAGATAGGAACAATAAACCAGGTTTATTAAAAATCCACCAAATTTAATATTGAAAAAGTATTCGTATATTATTATCGATGATGACAACGAAAGTATTTTGAAAACCAAAACAATTGCTGATGGTTTTTCAGAACTAACTTTTGTTGCTTCGGCGACAAATTATCAGGATGGATTAGATTTGACTTTACAGCACAAACCGTCATTTGTTTTTTTAGAAATTGATCCCATAAATGCCATTAGTAATTTATCACTTTCTTTAATCAATGAATTATACAGGTATTTATCTGATATACCTAAAGTAATAATAACGACTTCTAAAAAGGAACTGGCTTTTGAAGCCATTCAGCATGGTGTTTTTGATTATGTATTAAAACCTCTTTTAACAATCGATTTATTGAAGATTATTTTAAAGCTGGACAGAATAACTATAGAAACAGATTCTGTACAAATTAAAAACAAAATTAAAGCTTCTCTAATTCCGCCCGCACAAACAATACAAATTGTCGAGAAACCGCTTGTTTTATGTATTAAATCGTACGGAGATTATCGATATATAGCAACACCGGACATTTGCTATCTGCAAGCCGATAATAACTCTACAGATATTTATTTGAATTCCGGTGAAATGGTAACAGCTTTTAAAACATTAAAACATTTTGAGCAGGTTTTATCGCATCCTTTTGTAAGAATCCACAATAGTTATATCGTAAATCAAAATTATATTTCGAGAATTCATAACGGACACTCAGTTTGTTACATAAAAAACTCGTCAAAAAAGATCCCTTTCTCAAAAACCTACAAATCAAACGTAGACATAATAATAAACGATTTTTCTGCAGGAAATTACTTAGAAGTCTAAAAACTAAGTATTTACGCTAATTTGACGCTCATTGACTACCAATTGGGCATGTTCTACCATAAACTGTTTTTTTTGTGCCATTTTTTTTATTTACAGAATTAGTTTTACACCGTGATTCATAATCAAAATCACGTGCCCCAAATAAAAAAATAAAAACTAAACACCTCAAAAACATGAAAAAAACAGCTCTAACAATCGGATTATTTTCTTTAGTAGTAGTAACAACTTCTTTTACATCTCCTCAAATAGTTACTTCAAATGTTGCAATAGATGGTGGCGGACAGCAAGGAATTAATAAACAAAAACAAGATGTTTACGCTACTTCAAATCAGTTGAATTCATTAGATAGTAAGTTAAATAGTTTTGCATCTGACAGCCAGTCGACAGGATCAAGAATAAAAGTCGACTAAATAAAATATAAAATTAGTATAAGAAAAGTTGTCATTTTTGTGACAACTTTTTTTTGTGTTTATACTTTTAGTATTTTTGATCAAAATCAAACATACTTTGAAAAAAGCTTCGCAGATATTATTGTTTTTAGTACTTCTTCTATTTGGCTGCACCAATGAAAGGAAAGAAAATAAGAATGTAAAATTAAATTCTTCAAACGATAGCCTTTCTATTTATTTCTCATTAGCAAATGACGTAAATCTGCCTTTAACCTATAAGCAAAAATACAATCAAAAAGCGCTCGATATTATTAATGCCCAAAAAGACGATTCTATTAAAAAAGTAAATCTCTTTAAAGTTGCCAATCGTTATTTTAATATGAATGATTGGGAATCTTATAAAAAGGTTTCAAAATTGGTATTAGAAAAAGCTGCAGTCAGCAAAGACTCGGCAAATATGGCTAAAGGATATGTTTATCTGGGAGATTATTATCAGGCGCAAGCGATTTCAGATAGTGCTTTTTTAAACTATTTTAAGGCCGAAAAAATATTTTCGGGAATTAATGACGACTTTAATATTGCAAAAACGCTTTTAACCAAAGCAGATTTACAATTAAGTGAGGGTGACTTTTTTGAAAGTGAAATAACTATTTTTAAAGCCCTTAAAATTTTAAAAGAGAAAAAAGATGTAAGCAATCTGCTATATGATAGTTACAACTTGTTAGGGATTTTATATAATGAGCGTGAAGAATATGATAAAGCATTAGAATTTCATAACAGAGCATTATTAATTCTCGAAGATAAATCTATTCCGGCAGATCTTCAGTTAAAATCGACTTCACTCAACAATATGGGTTTTGTTTATTTAAAGATGCATGATTTTAATCTCGCCAAAATCTATTTTCAAAAAGGGCTGGAGCAAAAAGATCTATTTACCGGCAATACTGTTTTATATGCCATGCTTTTAGACAATTTAGCATACGCCAAATTTAAATCAAAAGAATTTACCGGATTGCCTGCACAATTTTTTGATGCCCTGAAAATTAGAGATAGTTTAAAGCTTGAATCAGGAATCATATTAAATAAAATTCATCTTTCTGAATATTATGCGTTTAATAAAGACACACTCAAAGCGATTCAATTTTCAAAACAGGCTTTAAATTTATCCAGAATTTCAAATAAATCCAGAAATACATTAGATGCCCTTAAACAAATTGCAATTGTTGATCCCGAAAACGCGTCGAGATATACGAAAGAGTATATAAAAATTAACGAAAAATTGCAGCGGGAAGAACGAAAAATGGGCGAAAAATTCTCGCGTATAGAATACGAAACCAACGAAATAAAAGACCAAAATTCGAACCTGCAGGAAAAGAATAAAACTTTAGTTTATGTTTTTAGTATTTGTACACTGGTTGGTTTGTTTTTCTATGTTTATAAAACACAGCAGGCAAGAAACAGGGAACTGCTTTTTAAACAACAGCAACAAGTCGCCAATGAGGATATTTATAATTTGATGATTTCGCAGCAAAATGATATCGAAGCAACGCGCATTAAAGAAAAGAAAAAGGTAGCCCAGGAACTTCATGACGGTGTTTTGGGCAGAATGTTTGGCATTAGAATAAGTCTTGACAGTCTCGAACAAATGGATGAAACAGAGGCATTGCCAAAAAGAAGAAAGTACTTAACAGAACTTAAAAATATTGAAGAAGATATACGTGAAATTTCTCATGATTTAAATAGAGAAAAATCCGAATTAATTAATAATTTTGTTTTAATTTTAAACAAATTGTTTGAAAACCAACAAAACACTTATGACTCTAAATTAATTACTTCTTTTGATCCCCAAATAAAGTGGGAATTGGTAAGTAATGCAGTTAAGATTAATTTGTACAGAATTATTCAGGAAGCACTTCAAAATTGTAATAAATATGCAGATGCAGACACGATTACGGTTGAATTTAAAAGTGAAGTGAATTATTTGGTTTTATCAATTTATGATGATGGAATTGGTTTTAATACCAAGAAAACAAAAAGCGGAATTGGTTTGCATAATATTGAATACCGAGCCGCTGAATGTAAGGGCAATGTGTCGATTAAATCTGTTCAGGGACAAGGTACTTTACTTGTAGTTAAAGTGCCGATAGATCAAAAAATTAACCTACAAAATAATGACAATTGAACAAAACCCCCCAGTTTCTCAATTAATTAAGCGTAACATATTAATTGTAGATGATCATCCTTTTATTATAGAGGGATACAAAAATGCAATAACACGTTATAATCCTAAGAAATATGATTTTGTTATTTCACAAGCGTACGATTGCAGATCCGCTTATGATTTAATTGAAGATGAGACAACACCAGATTTTGATATTGCTTTTTTAGACATTAGTATGCCGCCTTATGAAGAAAAAGAACTTTACTCCGGCGAAGATCTGGCAAAACTAATTTTAAAGAAAATGCCCGGCTGCAGCGTAATCCTGCTTACAATGTATACAGAATTACTAAAAATTAAAACGATTATCAGAACCATAAACCCCAATGGTTTAATCATTAAAAATGATCTTACGTTTGATGAATTGCTTTTTGCCTTCGATAAAGTAATGAAAAACGATAAATACTACAGCCAGTCAGTTCAAAAAATGCTCAATCAGTCACCTCATAATTCAATTGAAATAGACGAGTTTGATAAACAGATATTATTTCATTTATCAAAAGGAACTTCAACCGCAGATATGCCGCAATATATTCCGATTTCGCTGAATGCAATCGAAAAAAGAAAAATCAACCTGAAAGAATTACTTAAAATAAAATCCGGTTCTGATGAAGATTTGATAAAAGAAGCAAAAAGCAAAGGGCTTTTTTAAGAAATTTTAGATTTAAGAATATAGATTTTAGATTAAAGCATAAAAAAATCCTAACAAACTTTAAGAGCTGTTAGGATTTTTTATATGCCGAGACTGAAAACTGCGACTAAATACTAAATTTTACTCACTCAAAGCATCCCAGCCACGAGCCTTTAAAGGAATTTGCGTGTTTGCACGTGTAACCAGATTAATTCCTTCGCTTTCATCAGCCATATGACCAATAACTGAGAAATTCGGGTTTCCTTTTATTTTATCAAAGTCATTAATATCAATTGTAAAAAGCAATTCATAATCTTCACCGCCATTAATAGCAACCGTTGTGCTGTCAATATTAAACTCTTCGCAAGTCGAAATAAATTGAGGATCTAACGGAAGTTTATCTTCATACAAATTACAACCCACTTTTGATTGTTTGCATAAATGAATAATCTCAGATGATAATCCGTCTGAAATATCGATCATCGAAGTTGGTTTTATTTCAAGAGCATGTAATAAAGTACGAACATCTTTTCGGGCTTCCGGTTTTAACTGGCGCTCGATTAAATAGCTGTACATATCAAGATCAGGCTGGCTGTTTGGGTTTACCTGAAAAACCTGTTTTTCGCGTTCTAAAACCTGTAATCCCATATAAGCAGCACCAATATCGCCCGTTACAACAAGTAAATCTGTTTGTTTGGCTCCGTTTCTATAAACAATCTCCTCTTCGTTTGCTTCACCAATAGCCGTAATGCTAATAATTAAACCTTTTTGAGATGAGGTTGTGTCTCCGCCAATAACATCGACTTTATATTCTTTTGCAGCGTGTGTAATTCCTTCAAATAATTCTTCTAAGGCTTCCAGAGGAAAACGATTAGAAACGGCAACAGAAACCGTTATTTGCGTTGGTTTGGCATTCATTGCACAGATATCAGATATATTTACAACAACTGCTTTGTATCCTAAATGTTTTAATGGCATATAAGCCAAATCAAAATGCACGCCTTCGATCAATAAATCGGTAGAAACAACTACTTTTTTATCCTTAAAATCAAGAACTGCAGCATCGTCGCCTATACTTTTTAAAGTAGATTCCTGAGTAACATCAAAATTTTTGGTTAAATGTTCAATCAGGCCAAATTCACCTAATTGCGCTATACTTGTACGTTGCGGATTTTTATCTTCGATCATTTCTTTTTAAGTTCCAAAGTTTCTAAGGCGCAAAGGTACAAATTTTAATTTCGTAATCCTGTAGAGATGCACCGCTGTGCGTCCCTATTAAATGCAATTCATAAAAAAATTTAACACATAGAAACATAGATTTTGACTTTTTTAAAGAAGATCAAAATAAATGATACATCATTTACACATAGCTACGTGCATTTAAACAAGTGAAACGCCTTTTTAGCATATACAAAATCTATGTTTCTATGTGTTAAAATAATTATGACAAAAATATCTGTAAAGATTTTAAATGTAGAGATGCACAATTACCAAACCCGACAGGTTTTAAAAACCTGTCGGGTTTAAAAATTGATATTTTTTTCGGATCTTTAAGAGAATTAAAAAAAGATGAAAAAATGAAATCATTTGATATAGTTACACTCACAGTAAATCCATCCGTAGATAAAAGCACCCATTTTTCAGGTTTAGTTGCCGAACAAAAAATTCGATGCGCCACACCTTTGTTTGATGCCGGCGGCGGCGGAATTAATGTTTCAAAAGCCATTGCCCGCTTGCACGGAAATTCATTAGCGATCTTTACTTCGGGCGGACCAGTTGGAGAAATGCTGAAAGATTTAGTAGAAAAAGAAAAAATAGAATCCGAAATTATCAAGACCAAAGCATTAACAAGAGAAAGTTTTGTAGCGGTTGATGATCATACCAATTCACAATATCGGTTCGGATTTTCAGGAGATGTTTTATCAGAATCTGAAATTCAAAAAATCCTGGAAACAGTTTCCAATTTAAAATCCAAATTTTTAGTAGCAAGTGGAAGTCTAAACGAAGGTTTATCTTCAGATTTTTATCAGAAAGTGGCTGAAATTGCCAAAGCCTCAAATTCTAAATTAATAGTCGACACTTCAGGAGAAGCATTACAAAAAGTTTTAGAAACAGGCGCTTATCTTATAAAACCAAACGTAGGCGAATTGGCAAAGTTGGTTGGCGCAGAGCGTTTAGAAATGGAAGAAGTAAATGAAGCCGCTAAAAAAATCATTGCACAAGGCGGAGCCGAAATAGTAGTGGTTTCACTTGGTCCGCAAGGGGCAGTTTTGGTAACGAAAGATGAATATGAATATGTTCCTGCACCAAATGTTGCCAAAAAAAGTACCGTTGGAGCAGGCGACAGTATGGTTGGCGGAATGGTTTGGGCATTATCACAAAATAAAAATCTAAAGGAAGTAATTCGTTGGGGAGTTGCCTGCGGATCTGCCGCAACCATGAATGAAGGAACACAATTGTTTAAATACGAAGATGCCAATCGTTTGTTTGAATGGTTGAAAAGTAAATAATACGTATTAAACCCGACAGGTTTTTAAAACCTGTCGGGATTGGTTGACAGGAAAAAAAATATTTAAATGTTTTTTTTCCTGCTGACAAACTGTTGTCACCAACCCTCGATAATTTTGAAGTATTAAATAATTAAAACTTTAAAATCATGAAAACATTAGCAGCTCAGGTAATTACTCCGGAAGATTTATTGAAACATTGGCAAGGACATCGCGCACTTACGCGTCGTGTAATTGAAGCTTTTCCTGAAAAAGACTTTTTTGAATTTTCTATTGCAGGAATGCGTCCTTTTGCAAAATTAACGGATGAACTTTTGGCAATCGCAGTTCCTGGACTTAAAGGAATTGTAAGTAAAGAAGAGAAACCATTTACAGAAGAAGAATCAGCTAAACTTATTTTTAAAGCGCAATATCTTGAAAAATGGGACGAAGCAACCGCAGAAATTAATAAATATTGGGAAAAATTGTCAATTGAAGATTTCAACGAAACCTTTAATCTTTTTGGTCAGTATGAGTTTCCTGTAATTCAGAATATTTTATATTTTGTTGATAATGAAATCCATCACAGAGGTCAGGGATATGTATATTTAAGAGCATTAGGAATTGAACCTCCATTTTTCTGGGAAAGATAAAACCGGGAAAATTATAGTTAAAAAAACTCCAAAAATTGAAATTTAATTCATCTTTTGGAGTTTTTTATAAAAGCCTTTTTCGATTGATTTCCAATAATTCCAAAGTTTTGGTTTTAAGTATTTCCGGTTCCAGAATTGTGGCGTAATCTCCAAACATTAAAAACCAACGCGGAAAGCCGTTCTCGAGATCGCGGCACATAAATGTCATTTCAATTTTTCCGTCTACTTCTTTTTCAGAAACAAAACCGTGGTATTTCCTTTCGAATTCTAAATATCTGGCAATTTTCTTCTCAATCAAAATTCGGACTTTCGTCGTCGGAATTGTTTCTGTTTTATTCAAATACGTTTCCAGAGAATCGTGTTCGATTGTAAAATCGCATTCTGTTTTTTTAATTCCCAAAATTCTATCCGTTCGAAACTGTCTGTAATCTTTTCGTAAATGGCAATACCCTAAAAAATACCAATTGTTATGATCATGAAAAACGCCAACAGGTTCGATATTTCGTTGTGTGGTTTCTTCCTTATCAAAAGTTTTATACGATAGTAAGATTTGCTTTTTCTCGGCAATACTTTCAAATAAAACTGCCAGAGTATTAGGAGAATTGTCATTAAATAAAGGTTCTGCAGTTTGCATTACAACGCTGGATTCAATATTTGAAAGCCAATCTTTGTCATTACTTCTCAAAACCGATTTCAGTTTATACATTGCCGTCGCATAATGATTTCCAAGAGACGGATCAGTAAATTTTTGCATTAGTTTTTCGGCAGCAATAAAACTGCTCACTTCCTCGCGCGTGAACATAACAGGCGGCAATCGATAACCATCCATCAAAGCATATCCAACTCCGGCTTCACTATAAATAGGAACTCCCGATGCTTCAAGAGTTCGAATATCACGATAAATAGTTCTTAAACTTACTTCAAAACGATCTGCCAATTCCTGAGCCTTTACAATTTTTTTAGATTGCAATTGAATCAGAATAGCGACAATTCGGTCAAATCGTTTTGGGGTTTCGTCCATCATTTTTTAAAGGTTCAGAGGTTCAAAGATACAAAGGTTCAAAGTTTAAAGAAATAAAAAATTTGTTCCAAATTAGGACAGATTTATGGGTTAAAAATTATTTCGCAATCTGTATATTAAACAAAAAACCCGACAACTTTCGCCATCGGGTTCAATCTATATTCTATTATCTTTATTCTGAAATTCTTTCTTCTAAAATTCTTTCTTCTAAAAAGCGTTAGTCATTCAATTTCAAAACAGCCATAAAAGCTTCTTGCGGAATCTCAACGTTTCCTACTTGTCTCATACGTTTTTTACCTTTTTTCTGTTTTTCAAGCAATTTACGTTTACGAGAAATATCTCCACCGTAACATTTTGCGGTAACGTCTTTACGAAGTGCTTTAATAGTTTCACGAGCAATAATTTTTGCTCCAATTGCAGCCTGAATCGGAATATCAAATTGTTGTCTTGGGATTAGTTCACGTAATTTCTCGGTCATTTTTTTACCGATATTATACGCATTGTCTTCGTGAATCAAGGCTGAAAGTGCATCAACCGTTTGAGCATTTAAAAGAACATCCAGTTTTACTAATTTCGAAGTTCTCATTCCAATAGGAGAGTAGTCAAAAGAAGCATAACCTTTAGAAACTGTTTTTAGACGATCGTAAAAATCGAATACAATCTCTGCCAATGGCATGTCAAAATTCAATTCAACACGTTCTGTAGTCAAATACGTTTGATTGGTAATTACACCACGTTTTTCGATACACAAACTCATTACGTTTCCAACAAAATCAGATTTTGTAATGATAGTTGCTTTAATATATGGTTCTTCAACTCGGTCTAAACGAGAAGGTTCAGGTAAGTCAGAAGGATTATTTACAACAAATGGAGTTTCAGGATCTTTTTTGGTGTAAGCCAAATACGAAACGTTAGGAACTGTAGTAATTACAGTCATATCAAACTCACGCTCTAAACGTTCCTGGATAATTTCCATGTGAAGCATTCCTAAGAATCCGCAACGGAAACCAAAACCTAAAGCCGCAGAACTTTCAGGAGTAAAAACTAACGAAGCATCATTCAATTGCAGTTTTTCCATTGAAGAACGTAAATCTTCATAATCTTCCGTATCAACAGGATAAATTCCGGCAAATACCATTGGTTTTACATCTTCAAAACCCGTAATCATATTGGTAGTAGGCGTTTTAGCATCGGTCAGAGTATCTCCAACTTTTACATCTTTAGCTTCTTTAATTCCAGAAATTAAATAACCAACATCACCTGCAGAAATAACATTTTTAGGAACCTGATTTAATTTTAAAGTTCCAATTTCATCGGCAAAATATTCATTTCCTGTCGCCATGAATTTAATTTTTTGCCCTTTTTTAATCTGTCCGTTTTTTACACGGAAAATAACTTCAATTCCACGAAACGGATTGTAATGTGAATCGAAAATCAAAGCTTGTAACGGCTCGTCAACATTTCCTGACGGAGGCGGGATTTTTTCGATAATTGCAGCTAAGATATTTTCAACACCAAAACCTGTTTTTCCCGAAGCATGAATAATATCTTCAAGTTTACATCCTAATAAATCAATAATATCATCACTAACTTCTTCAGGATTAGCGCTTGGTAAATCTACTTTATTTAAAACCGGAATAATTTCCAGATCATTTTCTAAAGCTAAATATAAGTTTGAAATCGTTTGTGCCTGAATACTTTGTGCAGCATCAACGATCAAAAGTGCGCCTTCGCAGGCAGCAATTGAACGAGAAACTTCGTATGAAAAGTCAACGTGACCGGGAGTGTCAATTAAATTTAAAATATATTCTTCTCCTTTATAAGTATATTCCATTTGAATGGCGTGACTTTTTATGGTAATTCCACGCTCACGTTCCAGGTCCATGTTGTCAAGCAATTGTGCTTTTTCTTCACGAGCTGTAACGGTTTGTGTAGCGCCCAATAAGCGGTCTGCCAGTGTACTTTTACCGTGGTCAATGTGTGCAATAATGCAAAAGTTACGTATCTTCTTCATTTTATTATATCAATTCTCTAAACGAGATTTTAGTAATTTCAGGGTATAAATTTGTTCTGTAACAATTGCTTTACAGAGTGTTATTAAGGCGCAAAGATAGCGCAAAGTTTTGGATTCTGGAATGATGATCTCTGATTGTTAGATTCTCGAATTTAAAATCAGTTTTAAAACTCAAAATTAAAACCTTTTTCAGTGAGTTTTTTGTAGATTTCGGGATCAAATTTATAGAGTTTTGCGGCTCTGTGCGAAACATCTTTTTGCTTTTCATCGAGCGCAACCAATAATTTCATGTGCAATATTTTTCTGCGAAAATTGGACTTATCCAATTCAACGCCTAATATTTCTTCATAAAGATGCATTAATTGTAATAAAGTAAATTTTTCAGGCAAAAGATTAAAACCAATAGGCGCCTGACGAACCCGATTACGCAATTGCATTAAACTGAATTCGAGAATTTCGTTGTGGTCAAAAATCAAATCCGGGATTTCTTTAATTTTATACCATTTCGCCTCAATTACAGAAACGCTCGCTTTAATATTATAATCTTCCCTGTTCACTAAAGTATAATATCCTACGGTAATAACCCTCGTACTTTTTACACGATCAGGATCTGTAAAAGCTTTTAGCTGTTCTAAGTAAATATTATCAAGGCTGGTAAGTTCATATACGATTCGAAGCGCAGCATTATCAACACTTTCGTCTAAATATAAATCTCCGCCAAGAAGACCCCATTTTCCTATACTTGCTCCGCCGGCATGCTGTACCAAAAGAACCTCAAGGTTTTTTTTGTCAAACGAAAAAATAACGCAGTCAATTGTAATACCGTTTATAATCGTTTTTTTATCTGCGGTTATAGTAGTATTTGTTTCAGTTTCAGAAATATTTTTAGAAGATGAAATAGCCATTAAAATTCAAAATTAAATCCTTTTTCAGTCAGTTTTTTGTAAATGTCAGGATCAAACTTATACAATTTTGCGGCTCTGTGTGATACATCTTGCTGTTTTTCGTCTAAAGCAACCAATAATTTCATGTGAAGAATTTTTCGGCGAAAGTTAGATTTATCCATCTCAATTCCCAAAATTTCTTCATATAAATGCATCAACTGTAATAAAGTAAATTTTTCAGGCAGTAAATTAAATCCAAGCGGCGCCTGACGAACTCTGTTTTGAAGGTGTTTTAAACTATACGCCAGAATTTCGTTATGATCGTAAATCAAATCCGGAATACTGTTTATTTTATACCATTTGGCATCAGAAGCCGTAAAACCGGCTTTAATATTATAGTCTTCACGTTTTACCAACGCATAATAACCAATCGTAATAACGCGTCGAAGCGGGAAACGGTTAGGATCTCCAAACGCTTTCAGCTGCTCCAGATAAATATTATCAAGACCTGTAAGTTCATTTAATAAACGATGTGCGGCGTTGTCTGTACTTTCTTTTTTATAAATCCAACCACCCGGAAGACCCCATTTTCCTTTGCTGATTCCTTCTCCGTGCTGTACCAAAAGTACTTCTAAACTTCCTTTGTCAAAACCAAATATTACACAGTCAATCGTGATCGCATTCATTGCAGTTTGCTCGTTCTTTAAAACGGAATCTTCATCTACATTTTTAACCATATCCTATTAAAATTTTGACAAATTAAATAAATAAAATGAATAATTGCTTTCGTGAAAGCTTTATATTTTTTTTAACGTAACAATTTTCTGATAATCAGTCTGTTGTTTTATTGTCGATTTTTTCTTTTTTAAATTCTATTTCTTAAATGTCTGATTGTCAAATTCATAATTCGTTATTTTTTCGATAATTTTTATTTCACTTTCAACACGTTTTTTGTTGTATCTGTAAAAATGAATATCAATTTATCTGAATAGCCAAAAAAAACACCTAATATTTTGTTAATATAGAAAAAATGTTTTACACTTGTAGTCAAAATAACCATAAGATAAGTTCAGTTTGACTATAAGTTTTGAATGGACAAATCTATAACTAATTAAAAAGTGCCGCAAATGTTTTTTTTAGGAATTGATTTAGGGAGCTCTTCAATAAAATTATCAGTTTTCGATCCTGAAAAAGGAACGACGATTGGTGCAGTAAGTGTTCCTGATTTTGAAATGCCAATTATTGCACAACAATTTGGCTGGGCAGAACAAAATCCGGAATCGTGGTGGCAATATGTAAAAGACGGAATCAAACAATTGGGTGCAAAATCTAATATTGATTTAAAGAAAATTGCCGGAATCGGAATTGCGTACCAAATGCATGGTTTGGTTTTAACCGATGAAAATTTAAATCCCGTTCGTTCTTCGATTATTTGGTGCGATAGTCGTGCTGCGATTATTGGAGACGAAATTTATAATAAGATTGGTGCAGAAAATTGTCAAAAGCAAATTTTAGGAAGTCCGGGAAATTTTACGGCTTCAAAATTAAAATGGGTAAAAGACAACGAACCTGAAGTTTTTGCAAAAGCAAAATACATGATGCTTCCGGGCGATTTTATTGCTGCGAAATTATCAAAAGTGGCTCAAATTAGTACTTCGGGATTATCAGAAGCCGCTTTATGGAATTTTTCAGAAGGAAAACTGGCAACAGAAATCCTTTCTCAAATGGGATTATCAGCAGATATTGTTCCTGAAATTGTTTCAAATTTCGGAGTCCAGGCAACAATTCACGCAGATATCGCTCAGGAATTAGGATTAAATCCCGATGCAAAAATAACGTACAGAGCCGGAGATCAACCCAACAATGCATTGTCATTGAATGTTTTGAAACCCGGAGAAATCGCTACAACAGCCGGAACTTCGGCAGTAGTTTATGCCGTAAGCGATCAGGATGCTTACGACAAACAAAACAGAATCAATACTTTTTTACACGTCTATAATACAGAAACCGAGAAACGCAATGGCGTAATGTTGTGCATTAACGGTTCTGGAATTTTATACCAATGGCTTCGCAAAATTATGTCAGTTGACAGAACTGATTTAATCGCTTACGAAAAACTAAATGCCGAAGCTGCAAAAGTAGAAGCCGGAAGCAACGGACTTCGTTTTTATCCTTTCGGAAATGGTGTGGAGCGTATTTTCAATAATAAAAATGCAACATCGGGAATTCAGAATTTAAATTTCAATATCCATCAGCCGTCACATTTGGTTCGTGCAGCTTGCGAAGGAATTGTGTTTGCAATGAATTACGGTTTTGATGTGATGAAAGAAGTTGGAGTTTCAGGAACTGTAGTTCGTGCAGGAAATTCAAACTTGTTTTTGAGCCCGGTTTTCAGGGAAATCTTCACTAATACGACACAAACAACTTTAGAATTATACAATACATCAGGTGCCGAAGGTGCTGCGAGAGGTGCCGCTTACGGTTTAGGATATTACAATTCGCTCAACGAAGCTTTTGAAGGATTGCAATATTTAGACCGAATTGAACCCAACAAAATTCTGACTTCTCAATATCAGGATTTATATCAGGAATGGAAAAATCAAATTAAAATAGAACAATAAGAATGAGCACAACCAATCAATATTTTAAAAACATCGATACAATTAAGTTCGAAGGCAGAGAAAGTGATAATCCATTGGCGTTTAAATGGTATGATGAAAATCGTGTTGTTGCCGGAAAAACTTTGAAAGAACATTTGCGTTTTTCAATGGCTTACTGGCATACGCTATGTAATACGGGAGGAGATCCGTTTGGAGCTTCGACGGAAACTTTTTCGTGGGATAAAAATGAAAATGCAATTTTAAGAGCCAAAGACAAAATGGATGCGGCTTTTGAATTCATGACAAAATTAGGTTTGCCATATTATTGTTTTCATGATGTTGATGTGGTGGATGATGCGCCAACTTTGGCAGAATTTGAAACGCGTATTCAGACAATGGTTGAATATGCAAAACAAAAACAACAGGAATCTGGAATTAAACTATTGTGGGGAACTTCTAACTTATTCAGTAATCCACGTTACATGAACGGTGCGGCAACCAACCCAAACTTTGATGTTTTGGCGTATGCCGGAGCTCAGGCAAAAATTGCTATCGATGCGACTATTGCGCTTGGCGGAGAAAATTATGTTTTTTGGGGAGGACGTGAAGGATATATGAGTTTGTTAAATACAGACATGAAAAGAGAATTAGACCATTTAGGTAGATTCTTGAATACATGTAAAGATTATGCTCGTAAAGAAGGTTTTAAAGGAAACTTTTTAATCGAACCAAAACCAATGGAACCAACCAAACATCAATATGATTTTGATGCGGCGACTTCATTAGGTTTCATCAATAAATACGGGCTTCAAAATGATTTCAAATTAAATCTTGAAGTAAATCACGCAACGCTTGCAGGACATTCTTTTGAACATGAACTACAAGTTGCCGTTGATGCAGGAATGTTAGGAAGCATCGATGCAAATCGCGGTGATTACCAAAATGGCTGGGATACCGATCAATTCCCAATCAATATTCAGGAAGTAACTCAGGCAATGTTGGTTATCCTTGAAGGCGGCGGAATTCAGGGTGGTGGTGTAAACTTTGACGCTAAAGTGAGAAGAAATTCAATCGATTTAGAAGATAAATTTATTGCACACATTTCTGGAATGGATGTTTTTGCAAGAGGATTAATCTGTGCAGATCACATACTTCAAAATACTGATTACAGAAAATTACGCACACAGCGTTACAGCTCGTTTGACGGTGGAAACGGAGCTAAGTTTGAAAAAGGAGAATTATCTCTTGAAGATCTTAGCAAAATTGCACGTGCAAACGGAGAACCTCAGGCCATAAGCGGCAGACAAGAATTATTCGAGCAGATTATTTCGAATGCGTATTAAATCAATTACAGGTAACTAACTATAAATTTAAACCAATTCTTAATTATTATGAAAAGCAAATATTGTATAAAAACGACAATGCTTCCGTTTTGTATAGCGCTGCTGCTAAGCGTCTTTACAATGCAATCTGGTTTTGCTCAGGAGCAATCCAAATATGTGAGCGGAAATATAACATCAGCAGATGATAATATGGGAGTTCCGGGCGCCACTGTTTTGGTAGAAGGAACAAAAATCAGCACTGCAACTGATTTTGATGGATTATACAAAATTGAAGCTAAAACAGGCGATGTTCTGGTATTTAGTTTTATGGGATATAAAACACAAAAAATTACTGTTGGAGCCAATAGAAAAATAAATGTAACCATGCAGGCTGAAACTGCTGAACTAAAAGAAATTGTGGTTATCGGTTACGGTACACAAAAGAAAAAGGTAAATACAGCTGCAACTTCATTAGTATCAGGAAAAGACATTCAAAATGTTGCCAGTCTTGATGTTGTAAATGCTCTGCAAGGTCAGGCTTCGGGTGTAAATGTTACTTCAACTTCGGGACAACCGGGCGCTGGAATGGCAGTAAACATTCGTGGAGTTGGAACCGCAGGAAACAGTACACCGCTTTATGTTGTAGATGGTGTGGTTGTCGATAACGGAATTGGCTATCTTGATCCTTCGGCAATAGAAAGAATCGACGTATTGAAAGATGCTTCGGCAGGATCTATTTATGGAGCAAGAGCAGCAAACGGAGTTATTTTGGTAACAACCAAAAAAGGTAAAGATGGTAAAATGAATGTTGCGTTTAATACCTACACAGGTTTTCAGCAGGTAGCTAAAAAACTGGATTTATTAAACACACAGGAATATACTACTATTATGAACGAAGCACGTGTAAATTCTGGTTTAACGCCACTTTATACACCAGCACAAATTGCAGCTTTTCCAGATCACGACTGGCAAAAAGATTTATTTAATGAAGGTGCAATGAAACAAAATCACTCGCTAACCATTAGCGGAGGTGATAAAAAATCTACCATTTCTACAGGATTGTCTTATTACGGGCAAGAAGGTATGATTGGTAGTGCAACAAGTCAATCGCAATATGACCGTATTACATTTAGTGTAAACTCAACGTCAGAAGTTATTGAAAACCATTTGAAAATTGGAGAGAATTTTTCATTCGCCAATATCAAAAGTTCTGGAGTTGCAGATCAGGGAATTTACAGCAACGCAATCAGAAGCTTTTTAAATGCAGCACCAATTGATGCAGTTTATGATGCAGACGGAAACTTTGCACATTCAGTAGTGGCGCCGGATGTTAGTAATCCGGTTGGATCATTATACTACAATAACTTTAATGAAACAAAATCAAACCGTTACGTAGGAAATATTTTTGCAGAATTAAAATTCTTAAAAAACTTTACATACAGAACGAGCTTTGGTGTTGATATGACAGATAGTAATTATCGTTCTTTCAGACCGGTTTATTCTCTTTCAACAACAGATAATAATACGGTTTCAAGTGTAACTCAAAATGCGACTAAATCATTAGGATGGATTTTTGAAAACACAGTGCAATACAAAGGAACACTTGCCGGAGTTCATAATTTTGATGTATTAGTTGGTACTTCTGCTAAAAAGAACACGTCAGATTTTATGGAAGGTACAGGGAAAAACTTGACTTTTGATGATTTTGATCATGCTTACCTAAGTAATGCTACAGACCAAACATCAAATACAGTAAAAGGAAACCGTGCAGATTATGCTATTCAATCTTACTTTGGACGTTTGTTGTATGATTACAATAACAAATACTTGTTTACAGCAACAATTAGAAGAGACGGTTCTTCAAACTTTGCACGTTCAAGCCGATACGGAAATTTCCCGTCACTTTCTGCAGGATGGAACGTGGATAAAGAAGGTTTCTTTCCACAAAATAAAGTATTAAACAGCCTTAAATTAAGAGCAAGCTGGGGACAAAATGGTAACGACCAGATTCCTGCTTTTTCTTATTTGTCAACAATCAGTACCTACAATAAAAGCTACCATTTTGGTACAGGAACAGAAACGCTGCAAACAGGAGCAAGCCCGGATCAGCTTTCAAACAAAGACCTGAAATGGGAAACTTCAGAGCAAACAGATTTTGGTTTTGATGCTACATTATTTACTAATTTTACTTTAACGTTTGATTATTACGATAAAAAAACAAAAGACTGGTTAGTACTTTCTTCAATTCCTGTTTATGCAGGAGCAACGGCGCCTTATATTAACGGAGGAGATATTCAAAATAAAGGAGTTGAACTTGCTTTGGCTTACCGCACTAAATTTGGAAAAGACTGGAATTTTTCTATAAACGGAAACATTTCACACAATGAAAATAAAGTACTTAGAGTTGCAAACAGTGAAGGAATTATTCACGGAGAAACAAACTTATTGTTTCAGGGAACTGATGAGATGAACCGCGTTGAGGTTGGGCAGCCAATTGGTTATTTCTACGGATTAAAAACTGCCGGAATTTTTCAAAATACTTCAGAAGTTGCAGCCGGTGTTCAGCCAAATGCACAACCCGGAGATGTTCGTTTCGTAGATTTAAACAATGACGGAAAAATTGATGCAAATGATAAAACTAAAATCGGAAACCCAAATCCTGATTTTACATATGGTTTAAATTTTGACCTTTCATACAAAGCATTCGATCTTTCAGTTTACACATACGGAGTAGCAGGAAATCAAAATGTTTTTGGAGTTCACGATCCAACACGTCCTTACACAAATAATACAACAGAGGTTTTAAACAGATGGACAACAGAAGGAAGTTCAGACAGAATTCCGAGAGTTACTTATGGAGCAGATACAAATGGTAATTATACTAAATTCTCTGATTTATATGTTCAAAATGCAGATTTCTACAGAATTAAAAGTGCTACAATAGGATGCGATTTTACAAAATTAACAAACAAGTTAAATTTCTTCAGCAAATTCAGATTGTATGTTGCAGCTAATAACCTGTTTACGTTTACAAAATACCAGGGAATGGATCCTGAAATTGGATTTGGAAACAGTAACAGAGACAGCAGCGGTAATTTAACTCAGCCTTGGGCGAGAGGAATTGATGTTGGATATTATCCACAGCCAAGAACATACATGATGGGGCTTAATGTTAACTTTTAAATTATGAAAACGATGAAAAAATATATAAAATTATTAGCAGTTTCAGGCTTGTTGATTTTAGGAGCTTGTTCTGATGATTTTCTGGATACTGAATCTTCTACAAATAAAGATGAAAATAATTTCTACAAAACACCAAACGATGCTTACCAGGGATTAATTTCGGTGTACGATGTACTACAGCGCGAAGCTTACGGCGGACCATTATTAATTAGTGAACAAGCATCTGATGATTGTTTTGGAGGATATGGAACGGCAGATGCTCAGGCAGATATCGAATGGGATCGCTTTTTATATGTAACCAATAAAGACATGAATTCTGATGTATGGAAATATGCCTACTTAGGGATTTACAGAGCCAATATTTTATTGGAACACCTTGATCAGGTAAACTGGGGAAGTAATACCGCTTTAAAGACAAGATACGAAGCCGAAGCCCGTTTTTTAAGAGCACACTTTCACTTCATGGCGGCAAAAATGTTTGGTGATATCGTGCCTTTGGATCATACGGTAACGACAAGCGAATTTTTATTGCCAAGACAACCGGCAGAAGTTACGTATGCATTAATTGCAAGCGATTTAAAATTTGCAGCAGATAATTTAGGTCCTGAAAACTATTCACAAACAGGAAATGCTAATTACGGACGTATTACAAAATGGGCGGCAGAAGCTTATTTGGCAAGAACATTTTTGTTTTATACAGATTATTATGAAAAACCGGATTTAGCAGGTGTTGTAAACAAAGCGCAGGCGATTACTTATATCAACGATGCAGTATCTAATAGCGGACACGGTTTAGTAGCAGATTTTGCTAATCTTTGGTTAGCGGCTTCTTTTGAAAAATTTGCAGGAGAAGACAATACAGAAATGGTTTGGGCAGTTCGTTTTAACGGTTCAGGAAAAGGAGATTGGAATTTAAATGAAGGAAACCGTTTTCAGGTAGATATTGCACCACGTGGAGGTAACATCGGACCATACGCTACCGGTTGGGGAGGAGCAACAGTAAATCCTAAACTATATGATGATTATGCAGCAGGAGATACACGTAGAGATGCAACAATCATTAGTTATAAGACAGAATCCTATAATGGAAATCCTTTAAATTTTGATGCGCAGGCAAGAGATCAGCGTCAGTACACAGGATATTCATGGAAAAAATATTGCCCAATTACAAATGCAGCCGGAGTTGCGATTGTTGAAGCAAACGGAGGAAATTTCCAAATTGACAACTATCAGGATTATGCAGTAATTCGTTTTTCTGATGTATTGTTGATGGCTGCCGAATTGAATTTAGATACAAATTCAGCATTAGCGGCAGATGATTTCAACAGAGTTCGTGACAGAGCATTTAAAGATACAGCGCACAGAGTTTTAGCTGCCAATCTTACAAAAGCAGTAATTATGAATGAGCGCCGTTTTGAATTAGCACTTGAAGGACTACGTTATTTTGATTTAATCAGACAAAATTTGACAATTGCCAAAACTGCAATTGATAACAATACAGGTGGTGATTTTAATGTGACTTTTAGACCTGAAACTTTAGGCTGGTTCCCATTGCCACAATCTCAAATAGTACTTTCAAACGGAACTATTAAACAAAATCCAGGTTGGAATTAACTAAAAAACTAATAATTATGAAACGTATATTATATATATTAATAGCTGCAATAACCGTAGGTTCATTATTATTTTCTTGTGATCCTGTTGAAGATCGCGAAAGTTTGGACGCTATTACATTAACACCGGAGAATACAAAATTTTCGGTTACTCAAAATCCGGCAAATGATCACGAGGTTATTTTAAAAAATCAGGATCCAAATGTAATTCCGTATTGGAAATATGTCGATAGCAAAGGAAATGAATTAGGACATTCTAACAAAAATGATGATAAAGTAGTATTTCCTTTTGGAGGAACTTACAAGATTTATTATACAGCTTATACAAGAGGAGGTTCTGTAGATGCAACCGCTCCGGTATCTGTTACAGTAGCAAAAAATGACGAAACTTATTTTAGTGATCCTAAATGGGCAATGCTAACAAATGGAGCTGCCGGTAAAACATGGGTTTTAGATATGGAAAGTCCTATTGGCTGGGGAGGTTTAGATTTTCCCGGTGCAACAGGAGATAACTGGAACTGGTATCCGGATTATGCAAGCAACAGTTGGGTTATGCCAAATAAAGATTGGGGAGAAATGCGCTTTGACCTTTCAGGCGGATATAATGTTACCGTAAAACAAACCGCTCAGACAACGGCGGAACAAGCTACTAAAGCAGGATTATTTGCATTTGATATGGTAAATAATAAAATGTCATTTTTAAATGGTGCAGAATTGCTTTACGGAGGCGATTATTATCCGGATGTAAGCAATTGGTCGACTTTAAAAGTAATCGAACTTACACCAACATCATTGCGTTTATCAGTATTACGCGATCAAAGCAGAACTGGCGAAGGAAAAGCACAAATTATTTTCCACTACAAGCCAAAGCCTTAATTATTTAATTCTAAAGTCTCAGTTTTATAAGCATTTTTTAATGTTCTTTAAAACTGAGACTTAAATTATTTCTAACAGAGATAATAGCAACTCTTTTTATTTCTAAATTCAATTTCCAAAATAAAAAATAGTACCAATGCGTAAAAGAAAGAATTTAAGCAGTAAACTTTCATTAGTAACATTAATTGGAATCATTTTGTTTGGCTCTTGCAGCAAAAAAGAAGATGCTTTTATGAACCGAAAAGTTTCTTTTAATTCAGATTGGAGT